>NZ_LZJE01000385.1:0-3452 GCF_001666865.1 Mycobacterium sp. E136 | reverse complement strand
CTACGGTGGTGAGGATGAACAGCGCCTCGAACATGATCGCGAAGTGATACCAGAACGCCTTGAGCGCATCACCGCCGAAGACCTTGCTCAGCACCTCGGACATGCCGAACGCCAGCGTGGGCGCACCGCCGGTCCTCGACACGATCGACTCTTCGCCAACGCTTTCCGCGGCCTGCGCGATCTGTTCGGCGCTGACCGGCGGGCTGTCGATCGGCAGGTTGTTGACATAGGCCGCGGCGGTCTCCGCCGTAGCGCCGGTCGAGGCCGCGGGCGCGTTGATCGCGAAGTACAGATGCTGATTGAGGATGGCGGCGGTGATGAGCGCCATGATCGCGACGAACGACTCGGTCAGCATGCCGCCGTAGCCGATCAGCCGCATCTGCCCTTCCTTCTCCAGCAGCTTGGGCGTCGTGCCCGACGAGATCAACGCATGGAACCCGGAGAGGGCGCCGCAGGCAATCGTGATGAACAGGAACGGGAACAGGGATCCCGCGAACACCGGACCGGTGCCCTGGGCCGCGAACGCCGAAATCGCGGGCGCCTCCATGATCGGGCGGGCGAGCAGGATGCCGACCGCGAGCAGCGCGATGGTGCCGACCTTCATGAACGTCGACAGATAGTCGCGCGGCGCGAGCAGCAGCCACACCGGCAGCACGGACGCCGCGAAACCGTAGATGATGATGGCCCACGACAGGCTCACCTTCGACAGCGTGAACCAATCGGCGCCCCAAGAGGTTTCGGCGACCCAGCCGCCGGCGACGACGGCGAGCAGCAGCAGGACGACGCCGATCACCGAGACCTCCGAGACCCGGCCCGGCCGCAGGAACCTCAGGTACAGGCCCATGAAGATCGCGATCGGGATCGTCATCGCGATCGAGAAGACACCCCACGGGCTCTCGGCCAGGGCGCCGACGACCACCAGTGCCAGCACCGCGAGCAGGATCACCATGATGACGAGCACACCGACGATCGCGGCCACACCGCCGATCGTCCCCAGTTCGTCGCGGGCCATCTGTCCGAGTGAGCGGCCCCGCCGCCGGGTCGAGATCGCCAACACCAAATAGTCCTGGACACAACCCGCGACGACCGCGCCGATGATGATCCAGATGGTGCCGGGCAGGTATCCCATCTGCATGGCGAGGACGGGCCCGACGAGCGGGCCAGCGCCGGCGATCGCGGCGAAGTGGTGTCCGAACAACACCCGCCGGTCGGTCGGCATGTAGTCCGTGCCGTTCTCGAATAGTTCGGCGGGAGTGGCATTGTCGTCGCGCGGACGCACGATCTTCATCTCGATGAGCCGGGCGTAGAACCGGAAGCCGATCACATAGGTGCAGATCGCGGCGATGACGAACCAGACGGCGTTGACGGTCTCGCCGCGGAAGAAGGCGATGACCGCCCAGGCGACCGCGCCGAGCAGGGCGATGATCCCGAAGATGATCCGGTGCCGGACGGTGATCGGCGAACGGTCGACGATCGCGACCGGTGGCAGATCCTTCACGGTGCGGATGTAGGTGACGTCACCTCTGGTTTCCTCTGTGCGCTCTGCGGGAGCGGTGGGAGATGCCATGGAGCGATCTTTTCATCGGCGGCGCCGACGACGTGTCAAAACCGCGGGCTTTAGCTTCCGCGCTGGTAGAACGCTCGGACCGTGTCGATGGTGTCGGCTTCTGCGGGGCTCTTGTCGTCGCGGTACCGCAGCACCCTGGCGAATCGCAGGGCCATGCCGCCGGGGTAGCGCGACGAGGTCTGCACACCGTCGAACGCGATCTCGACGACCTGCTCGGGCCGGACTCGAACCACGTAATTTTCGGTCGGTCCGTCGGCCAGCTCGAGGAAGCGCGCGGTCTGCCATTCGAGCATCGCGTCGGTCATTCCCTTGAAAGTCTTTCCCAGCATGACGAATTCGCCCGTCTGGGAAT
This sequence comes from Mycobacterium sp. E136, assembly GCF_001666865.1. NCBI lineage: Bacteria > Bacillati > Actinomycetota > Actinomycetes > Mycobacteriales > Mycobacteriaceae > Mycobacterium > Mycobacterium sp. E136. The sequence continues at coordinate 1,533 of NZ_LZJE01000385.1, read as the reverse complement.
CGCGGGCGCCGAGGTGGATGTTCGACAGCTTGCCACTGCGCCGTCCCGACCCCCATTCGACCGCGAGGACCACGAGGTCGAGGGTGTGCACGGGTTTGACCTTGAGCCAGCCGGCTCCCCGGCGCCCCGCCTCATACGGCGCGGTCAACGACTTCGCCATCACGCCCTCGTGGCCCGCGACCAGCGTCACCTCCAGGAACTCTCGCGCCTGGTGGGCGTCGCCGGTGACGAGGCGGTCGACGCGATGCAGCTTCGGGACGAGCGCGTCGAGCACCTCGATGCGGTCACTGGCCGGCTTGTCGAGCAGATCTACGCCGTCGACGTGCAGCACGTCGAACACGAAGACCGACAACGGCTGGGCCGCCGCCGCTGCGGCGATGTCGGCGGAGCGGCCGAAGCGCGAGGCCGTGACCTGGAAACGGTGCGGCCGCCCGTCGGGGCGCAGGGCGATCGCCTCGGCATCGGCGATCAATGTCGTGACGGGCAGCGCCAACGCGGCGTCGACGACCTCAGGCAGGCGCGCGGTCACGTCGTCGAGGCTTCTGGTGTAGATGGACACCTCGTCGCCCCTACGGTGCACCTGTACCCGGGCGCCGTCCAACTTGGCCTCGAAAACGGCTGTGCCACCGAGCCGTTCGAGCGCCTCGGCCACGCCGGCGGCCGTCTGCGCCAGCATCGGACCGACCGGACGCCCGACCGTCAGCGTGAACTGTTCGAGCGCGGCTTCGCCGACGGTCAGTGCTGCGGCCGCGACGGCGGGCAGGTCGCCGCCGAGCATCGCGGCGCGGCGCACCGCGACCCCCGGCAGGTCCGCTGCCTTGGCCACCGCGTCGGCCATCACGCCGACGAGTGCGCCCTGGCGCAGTTCCCCGCCGAGCAGCCGTCGCAGGAACGTCTGCTCCGCGGCGGTGGCGGCGCCGAACAGCCCGGCGAGCAGTTCGGCGCGCCGACCCCGCGAGCCCTTGCCCGCGACCCGCCCGATCTCGGTGAACCGCGCGTGGACGTCCGGAACCGTCAGCGACGCGGACTCCGCCGGGGGCGGCAGCGAGCGAAGCGCGGCCCAGCCGACGCCGATCTGCCGTTGCGGCAGTTCACCGGAGAGCCACGACACCACGACCGCCACCTGGTCGGCGTCGCCCTCCTCACCCGCGCGGGCCAGCAGATCGGCGATGCGGGCCGTCTTGGCCAGCCGTGACGAGGAGGCGCCGACCTCCATGGACGCGGTGGCCACGTCGAGTAACTGCACGGGTCCAGCCTGGCACGCGGGTCAGACATCTCCCATCACGGCCGTGATCGCGTCGGCTTCGGCGCCCAGCACCGCGGCCCGCTCCGGGTGGCCGGCGGCCAGATCCGCCGCGACCGTCAGCCGTTCGCAAACCTCGGCTTCGAGCAGGGCACGCTCGCCGCGGCGCGAGAGTGCAGGAAATGATGTAAATCTGCGGCGTGTCGTGAACAAACACGCACTCAGTGTCACTGTGGTGATTGCCGCTTTGCGGTGGTTGGGTTGTTCTCATCTGGTGTTTGGCTCTGACA
>NZ_LZJE01000384.1:0-22934 GCF_001666865.1 Mycobacterium sp. E136 | reverse complement strand
GCCGTCGACGCCTACCGCGCCGCGTTCCGGCCGTCGCCGGTACTCGCCGAACCGTACGTGGTGGTCTCGGCGGACATCGTGGTTGCCGACGACAGCGCCACTGCGCACCATCTGGCGTCGAGCTACGGCCACTGGGTGTACTCGATCCGCGCCGGCGACGGTGCCGTCCCGTATCCCGATCCCGACACGGTGACGCCCCTGACCGAGGCGCAGCTCGACGTTGTGCGAGACCGCACCGAGACCCAATTCGTCGGTGACGCAGAGGAAGTCGCCGAAAAGTTGGAGAGGCTGCAGCGGGTAACCGCTGCCGACGAGTTGGTGGTCACATCGGTGTGCCACCGGCACAGCGACCGGCTGCGCTCACACGAACTGATCGCCAAGAGGTGGGGTCTGTGACCGTACGCACGCGGGAAGGCAAGGATCGCAAGCCCATTCATCTCGCCGCTCACTTCCCCGGTGTCAACAACACCACGGTGTGGTCCGACCCCGACTCGGAAAGTCAGGTCGAGTTCGACTCGTTCGTGCACCTGGCGCGGACGGCGGAGCGGGGACTGTTCGACTTTTTCTTCCTCGCCGAGGGGCTTCGGCTGCGCGAGCATCTGGGACGCATCCATGACCTCGACGTCGTCGGCAGGCCCGACACGTTCACGGTGCTCGCGGCGCTGTCCGCGGTTACCGAACGGCTGGGACTGGTCGGCACCATCAACACCACTTTCAACGAACCCTTCGAGGTGGCAAGACAATTCGCCACTCTCGACCATCTCTCCGACGGCCGTGCCGGGTGGAACATGGGTGACGTCGTCAGACGCGTTCACCGGCGAGAACTTCCGGCGCGGCGGCTTCCTCGACCACGCACACCGCTACGAGCGTGCCGCGGAGTTCATCACCGTCGCGCAGAAGTTCTGGGACAGTTGGGCGTCCGACGCGGTGGTCGCCGACGCGGCCCACGGCGTCTACGTGGAGCCCGGCCGGATCCGCCGAGTCGAACACACCGGCGCGCAGTTCGATGTGCGGGGCGTGGCGACATCGCCGCCACCGCCGCAGGGACACCCGGTGCTCCTGCAGGCCGGCGACTCCGCCGACGGGCGCACGTTCGGCGCACAGCACGCCGACGCGTTGTTCACGTTGCATTCGGCGTTGGAGGCCGGCCAAAAGTACTACGCCGACGTCAAGGAGCGCGCGAAGTCGTTCGGCCGTGACCCCGACCAGTTGAAGGTCTTTCCGGCGGCGACCTTCGTGCTGGGGGACAGCCATGAAGAAGCCGTCGAGAAGGCGCGTCACATCCGGCTGCAACAGGTCACCGGCCCGACCGCGATCACCATGCTCGAGCAGGTCTGGCAGCGCGATCTGTCCGCATACGATCCCGACGGCCCGCTGCCTGACGTCGAACCCGCCGACGATCCGACGGTCACCCAGGGGCGTGTCCGTCACGGTGATCCCAAGGCCCTCGCGAAAGCGTGGCGGGAACGGGCGCAGGCCGAGCACCTCTCGATCCGAGAACTCGTCATCGCGGTGACCAGCAGGCAGCAGTTCGTCGGCACTCCCGCCGAGGTCGCCGACGAGATCGACCTGCACGTGCAGTCCGATGCCTGCGACGGGCTGATCCTGGTGCCTCACCTGACCCCGCGCGGACTCGACGAGTTCGTCGACAAGGTGGTGCCGCTGCTGCAGGAGCGGGGCAGCTTCCGCACCGAGTACACCGGTTCCACGCTCAGAGATCACCTGGGCCTTCGGGCAGGCCTATAGGCTGGGCCCCGGCGTCGGCGAAGCACGATGAGCAGCGCGGCGCCGGGGGTGATGGTGGCGGTATCGCAGACGATGGTCGGCTGGCTGCTGGTTGCAGCCGGCCTGCTGACGTTCCTGTTCGGGGTGGCCTCGCGGGTGTTCATCGGGCGGCGCCGCGAGACGAAGGCCGTCCGGATCATGGTGCACACCTTCCGCCGGACCGGCCTGGCGCGCGTGCTGTTCGGCCGGTTCGAGAGCGACGTGCTCGACGACGACGAACTCGACGCCATGATCCTGATGCCGACCATCGTGATCGCCTGCGGGCTGTGCCTGACCGCGGTGTTCCTGCTCGGGTACCAGAAGCTGGTCTAGGCGCGCGCCGCCGCTTCGGCCGCGTCGCGGATCGACCCGCGCCACACCGGCCCGTGCCCCGGAAGCAGCACCTCGGTGTCGAGCAGTCCGAGGGCCGACAGGCTTCGCACGCAACCGTCCTGGTCGTGGTTGAACAGTCCGGGCAGAAGCTGCGGGCCGCCGCGCGTCGAGAGCGGGTGCCCGGTGACCAGGGCGTCGCCGCTCACCAGGACGCCGTCGACGAGGAACGAGCAGTGCCCACCGGTGTGTCCGGGCGTCGGGATCGCCATCGGGGTGCCCGGAAGCGTCGCCGCGACGTCCTCGGTCAGCGCCTGCGCGGTGGGGATGCCGTCGCGCAGCATCCCGCCCTTGCGGGTGATCGCCACCGACCACGTGAGGTAGCGCGGCCGCCAGATGTGCTTGGCGATGTCGACCGGAGAGGCCTGCTCGAGGTACTCCCGCTTGGCGTGGCCCACCTCGGCCGCGTGGCAGTAGACCGGCGTGCCGTGCGTCTCGGCGAACCAGATCGCCGAGCCGAAATGGTCGATGTGCGCGTGGGTCAACAGGATTGCGCGCAGATCGCCGATGCCGAAACCGAGCTCACGCAGCGACTGCAGGACGTCGTCGCGGTTGCCGGGGAAGCCGGTGTCGATGAGCATCACGCCGGTCTCGTCGGTTACCAGCGTCCAGTTGACGAGGTCCGTGTAGGCGAAATGGACGGTGTCGGTGATGGCGCTCAAGGCTGCTGCCATGCCGCGAGTCTAAGCAAGGGAGTAGAAACGAACCCGTGGCTGAACTCAAACTCGGATACAAGGCGTCGGCGGAGCAGTTCGCGCCGCGGGAACTGGTCGAGCTGGCCGTGGCGGCCGAAGAGCACGGGATGGACAGCGCGACGGTCAGTGACCACTTCCAGCCGTGGCGCCATGAGGGCGGCCATGCGCCGTTCTCGCTGGCGTGGATGACGGCGGTCGGTGAGCGGACCAAGGACCTCATCCTCGGGACGTCGGTGTTGACCCCGACGTTCCGGTACAACCCCGCGGTGATCGCGCAGGCGTTCGCGACCATGGGGTGTCTGTATCCGAACCGGATCTTCCTTGGGGTGGGCACCGGCGAGGCGCTCAACGAAATCGCCACCGGGTACGAAGGTGACTGGCCGGAGTTCAAGGAGCGCTTCGCGCGGTTGCGGGAGTCGGTCAAGCTGATGCGCGAGTTGTGGCTGGGCGACCGGGTCGACTTCGACGGCGAGTACTACCGCACGAAGGGCGCCTCGATCTACGACGTGCCCGAAGGCGGAATCCCGGTGTACATCGCAGCGGGCGGTCCGGTGGTGGCCAAGTACGCCGGCCGCGCGGGTGACGGGTTCATCTGCACGAGCGGCAAGGGCGAGGAGCTGTACAAGGACAAGCTCATCCCTGCCGTGAAGGAGGGTGCAGAGGCCGCCGGGCGCAATGCCGATGAGATCGACCGGATGATCGAAATCAAGATCTCCTACGACACCGATCCGGAGCTGGCGCTGGAGAACACCCGGTTCTGGGCGCCGCTGTCGCTGACCGCCGAGCAGAAGCACTCCATCGACGACCCGATCGAGATGGAGAAGGCCGCCGACGAGTTGCCCATCGAGCAGGTCGCCAAGCGCTGGATCGTCGCGTCGGATCCAGACGAGGCCGTCGAGAAGGTGAAGGACTACGTCGACTGGGGGCTCAACCACCTGGTCTTCCACGCCCCCGGCCACGACCAGCGCCGGTTCCTCGAACTGTTCAAGCGCGATCTCGAGCCGCGTCTGCGTCGCTTGGGCTGATCGGGCTCCGCTCCGACACAACATGATTCGAGTACCGGCGACGGTGCTCGGTGCGCTCGCGTTCGCGCTGGCGCTAGCCGGGCTGGTGTCGCGCTATCTGCCCGTCGACAACGAGGTCGTGCTGGCGTTCGCCGCGGCGTCGCCGTACCTGACCGTCGTTGGCGTCGCCTCGATGCTGCTGTTCGCGGTGGCTCGGCGCTGGGCGGTGACGATCGTGGCTGCGACGCTGTGCGTGGTGATGATCGCGGTGCTCGCACCCCGCTATCTCGGACCGGAGAAGACCGATGTTCCCTCGACCGCGCTGCGGGTGCTGACCGCCAACCTCGGTATGGGTCGTGCGGACGCGCGGGAGATGGTGGAATTGGCGTCTGCGGCGGCCGACGTGCTCGTCGTCCAGGAGCTGACTCCGCAAGCGGCCGAGGCCATGTCGGCGGCCGGACTCGACCGGGTCTTCGGTCACCGTGTGATCGACCCGCGGCCCATGGCCGATGGGATCGGGGTGTGGAGTCGCCATCCGATCGTTGGCGCCGGCAGTATCGAGGGCTACCGGATGCCGATGCTGCACACTCAGATCCGTATCCCCGGCGTCAGGTTCGACGTCGCCGTGCTCGCCGTGCACCTGGCCGCCCCGTTGGTGCAGCCGCTGAGCTGGTTCTCCGACGACATCGCCCGGTTGCGCGAGACGCTTGCGGCGCTAGCGGGCGACGCGGGGTCCGGCGCCGTCGTCGTCGCGGGCGATTTCAACGCGACCTACGACATGCGTCCGTTCCGGCTCTTGCTGGACGAGGGTTACCGTGACGCCGCCGAGCAGGCCGGGGCCGGCCTGACCCGCAGCTACCCGGGAAGACCGTGGGTTCCGTCGGTGGTGGGCATCGACCATGTGCTGCTGCACAACTGCGCGGCGACGTCGGCCTACACCGTGGCTGTGCGTGGGTCCGATCACCGAGGGCTGGTCGTTACCGTCGAGATCCCGGCGGATCCGACGGCGAGTTGAGCCGGGTATCGCTCGTCATCCGCCTTCCCCGAGCCCCAGCAGGTCTAGCGCCGCAGGTGCCCAGAACCCTCTGGGCGGGCCACCCCTGCATGCCCCGTCGGTCTCTCCCGGGTTGATGATCCATAAAAGGCCGTCGAGTTCACCGCCTTCGTATAACCGCGGTGGTTCTCCCAACCGAGCTCCCGGTGGGTTGCAGTAGTTCGGTTGCGGGCCAGCGCCATTGCGCGCTATGTCGATAATGAAATGCGCATCGTTGATGCCGAGCTTGCTGAGTTCGGACCGCACTTGCTGGGCATAGTCGATTTCACCTTGCGTCGTGTAGTGCGCAGCGACGTTGAGGCTGAAGCCTGTGACCTTGTCGACGCCCACCAGGCGTAGACGCTCTGCGATTTCAGCTGGGCTGTGCCAAGTTTCGTTTCCTGCATCGATGTAGACCCGCGCGCCTGTGGTCGAGAGCCTGTCGACCGCGAAGCGCAACATGCCTAGTCGGTCGCCCTGCTCGCACTTGCCCAGTTGCGGAAGTGCGTCGGGTTCGAGGACGACCATTGCCTCGTCATGCCCCTGCAATCCCTCGGCGATGCCTTCCACCCAATCCTTGTACTCCTGCTCATCGCGCGCACCTCCGCGGGACCACGCGCCGCAATCACGTTGGGGGATTCGGTAGAGCACCATCGTTGGGATCGCATTCGCGGTCGCCGCACCGGCGAGGTACCTGCTCACATCGTCGTGAGCCGTTGCAACAGTGGACCAATCGGTGAACCATTTCGCTTGCGGCGTCTCCGCGAGCCGATCGAAACGGGGATCCTCGCGTGCCGCCGCGATCGCCTGTAGTTCGGGATCGATATACAACGGGGTGTTTACGGGCGTGCTTCCCGCCACCGTCTCCGAGTCGGCGGAGTCGGGCCCCCGCTCCGGAGGTGCGGCAATGATGACCACCGCCAGAACAATGCCGACCACCGCCGTCAATGCGGCCGCGACGACAACCGGTCTTCTCCGACGCCTCGCCCGCTGCTTGCGCGGCGGAACTGGATCTGACGCCGCGTTCTTCATCGAGGGCCTGCTTCGTGGACATCGCGCGGGTGCGCGAAGAACAACACGGTGAGGGGAACCAATGTCACGGTCCAGAACGTTGACCTGTCGATAAAGCCCAGCGGTACCTCGAGGGACCCGCTGACGCCGATGCCCGTAATCAACATTGCAGCAATCGCCAGGTAGCGGCTCGTAGGCGTCGTCGTAGCGCACATCTGCACGAGAAGCGATCCGAGCGCGAGAAACGCGAGCATCACCCCGCCGGTGGCAAGGAACTGCACGAATTGATTATGGCCTTGATAAGCAGCGGCGCTCAACGGGGAGGTGTCGCTCTCCGCTATGCGCTCGTACCAGTCATGGCCGAGCCCGTAGAGGAACGCCCGCGACGACCACTCCGCCAGCGAACCCCTCCAGATGAGGGCGCGATCGGTGAATGCCTCGTCCTCCCACCCCATTAGCGGCAGCGCGCACATCGTGACGAGCGCTGCGGCGGTCGCGATGCGTGCCACAGCCGACGCAGTCCGGCGCCTTCGCAGTCCCACCAGTACCCAGACCACAATCCCTACCACCAGCATGCACGCCAGTGCGAGTAGGGAGCTGCGACTGGATGACCAACAAATCGCGAACACCACGATCCCTATGCCGGACAGCCGGACCCACCCACGCGGCAGCGCCGCCACCGCGGCTGACCCGATCGCGAGATACAGACCGAGTCTGTTCTCCGATGTGAACATCCCTTGGAGCAGACCCAGCGACGGAAACAGCGCCTTGTCGGAGCGCTGACTCACCGTCCCGTCTGCCTCATGCACGATGCCGGCATCGGGCATCAGAAAACCGAATGCAATGGCGATGATCGCCGTCAGCACGACGAGTGCACCCAGTGCGATGAGCACGCGAGGACTCGGACGCAACGCGGCCAGCGCCAGCACGACCATCACATAGAGGAGACCGTCGGGGGTTGGGCCGGAAAAGATGTCACGCGTCAGAATCCACAGCCACGGCGCCAGCGCGACGGCGATGCGCCACAAGCCCGGGCGAGTGACATCGTTGATCCGGAAGAGGATGATCCCGAGGCTGACGCCTGCCGCCAGAAGGTAGAACAACTTCGAGGTCGCGTTGGCGGCTGGGGTCCATATCGAATCGTTGCCGATCGGGACGAACACCTTTTCGGCGGTCAGTGACAACACGATCTGCGATCCGACTGCCCGACACCACATCAGGACGATGAGCAGCACGGCTGCGGCCTCCCGGGTGATGAACAGCCGGCTTCGCTGTTGCATCGGCCCCCTCCCACTCGCGCCGCCCAGTCCTGCCGCCAACATGACGACACGCGGGTAGGTTGTGGATGTTACCGGCCGGACGAGCGGGGGAACGGTTGCCAACCGGACACGGGCGTTCTGCCAGCGGCAACGCGCTCCTGGCCCTGAGCGGCCAATGGGGTCGCTACGCACTCCAGCTGCTTGCACTCGTCGTGTTCTCGCGACTGCTGAGCCCCGCCGACTTCGGGCTCGTCGCGATGGTCACGGGTGTTGTCGGTGTCGCCTACGTGATTGGCGATTTCGGGCTCTCGCTGGCTGCTCTACAGGCTGAGCAGCTCGACGCACACCAGCGCACCAACCTGTTTTGGGTCAACACTGGGATCGGCCTACTTGTGGCTGTTTCCATATGTGTTGCGGCCCGACCGCTTGCTGCGTTTTACGGTGATCCGCGCGTGCTGTCCGTAACGGTCGCCTTGTCTTCGGTGTTTCTGGTCAACGGAGTCGCGGTTCAATTCCGTACCGAACTCAACCGTCAGCTGCGCTTCGGTGTGATGGCCGCTGCAGATTTCCTCGGTCAGGCGGTGGGGTTCACCGTGGCGCTGGTGGGAGCGCTCGTCGGGTGGTCGTACTGGGCGCTGGTGGCTATGCAGGTCTTCGCTGCGGTCGTCACTAATTCGATCATCGTTGCGCGGGCGCGTTGGTGGCCGGGATGGTACCGCCGCGGTGCAGCTATGCGTTCGTTGTTGGTTTTCGGCGCGAACACTTTTCTCACGCAGGTGGTCAACTATGTGTCGACCAACATCGACCAAGTCGTCATCGGTCGCATCTGGGGCGCTACCGCACTCGGGTTCTACAACCGGGCATTCCAGATCGCTCGAATCCCGTCCCAGCAGGTGGCGGCCCCGCTCACCCGCGTCGCTCTTCCCTACCTCTCGCGACGTCAGAATGACCGACCGGCGTATCTCGATGCGTTGAAGAAGACACAGTTGGCTCTCACCACGCTCCTGCTGTCGCTGCTGTCACTCGCGGCCGGTACCGCTGACTGGCTGGTTCCGGTAGTGCTCGGCCAAGGCTGGCAGGCGACCGTCCCGATGCTTCGCGTCCTCTGCCTGGCCGGCGCTCTTCAGGCGATCGGAAACATTACGTATTGGGTGCTGCTCTCCCAAGGTAGGACGGGCCTGCTGTTCGGCACCGAGCTGGGAGCTCGCCTCATCATGATCGCGCTCATCATCGCCGCCGCGGCGAAGGGACCCCTATGGGTAGCGCTGGCCGCAGCACTCGGCCAAGCGCTGCTACTCCTTTCTGCCGCGTGCTTGGCGCTTCCTCGCGCCAATATTCCGGCCGGCCGGATCCTGCTGCCCGCGTTGCGGCCTGCCGTCTTGTTCTCCATTGCAGGCGCCGCTGCGTGGAGGGCGGGTCACCTCGCCGCATCACTGCCTGATTTCGCGGCGCTGCTGCTCGCGATGGCGGTGTTCGCTGGTGTCTGCGTGGCATCCATGGCGCTTCAGGGTTACCGTCGCGACGTCGGCGTTCTGCTGGCGCTGGTCCGCAGCGTGCGGCACGGTCCGGGAAGTGGATAAGCGAAGCAGGCCCGAAGGGAATCATTTTCGAGATGGCGGAACGCTACCTGATCGCGATTGCGACATACCGGCGGCCCGATGGCTTGAAACGACTGCTGGACAGCATTGAAGCGGCGGTCTCATCGGCCTGCGTCGACATTCTCGTGGTCGACAACGACGCAGACGGATCCGCGCGGCCAGTCGCAAGCAGCCACTCTCTTCGCCCGACATATGTGATCGAGCCCGAGATCGGGGTTGCGGCTGCCCGAAATCGCGCCCTTGCGCACTTTGGCGAGCAATACCGGGGGATCATCTTCGTCGATGACGACGAGTGGGTGTCGTCGAGTTGGGTCACCACCCTGACAACCTATGCTGTGCAGACCCAGGCCGATGTCGTGGTCGGTGCGGTCATCAGCGTGTTCCTCCAACCCGCGCCGGAATGGGCGCTGCGCGGCGGCTTTTATCAGCGCCGACTGTTTGAGAGCGGTCATCGGCTTTCCACCGCACCAACGAACAACACTTTGCTGCTTCGTGATATGTGGGTTCGCGCCGGATCGCCCAGATTCGATTCTTCGTTTTCGGCCCTCGGAGGTGAGGATACTGATTTCTTTCGCGGGCTCCGAAAGTCGGGCGCTGACATAGTGTTCTGCGCAGATGCGGTGGTTTACGAAGATGTGCCGCCAGAGAGGATGTCGCTGCGTTGGGTGCGCCGTCGCGCGATCCGCACCGGTGTCATTGACACCCTGGTCCGGCTGAAGCACCATGATTCTTTGTTGGTCGGATTGGGAAGGGGCGTCAGAAGCGCCGTCTACGGTGTGATCTTCCTCGGGGCTGGATTGGCTACACGACGTGGTCTCCAGGCGAGGCCATATTTCAGTTTGTTCTATGCGTTTGGGCAATTTGCGGCGCTTCTCAAGCTCCGGATCGAAGAATATCCACGGGCCATCGACGGCGGGGTAGCGTAAGTCTCTTCGCTGGTTCTGAAATTAGCGGCGCAGAGGGGCAGCGCATGAATGGACGGCGGCCATGGTAGATCTGAGTTCGTACGACACCGACAAATCCCAACTTTACTTAGCCCGCTACACGCGCGAGTTCGGCCACCTATTCACAGAACAGATCGCGCTACTCGAGCTCGGCATAAAAAGAGGTGGGTCGATGTACCTCTGGCGCGACCTCTTCCCCAATGGACAGATCGCGGGACTGGACTTGAATCCCGTGGCCATCAAGGATGATTCGGGTCGACTGCATATCTTCCAAGGCTTTCAACAGGACCCGAGCGTCCTCGATCGCGTCGCGGCTGAAGTCGCTCCGGAGGGCTTCGATATCGTTATCGATGACGCCTCGCATCTGGGTGAATACACCCGCGCCTCGTTCTGGCATCTCTTTCGCCGCCACTTGAAACCCGGGGGAATATATGTGATCGACGACTGGGGCTGCGCGTATAGGAATGACTGGGCAGATGGCCACAGACACAGATCGTCTCGTGACCCGATAGGCATTGCTCGCTTCGATTCGTCGGTCGGACGGACGGCCGATATGGACATGCCTGAGCGGATGAGGCGTGCGGTTCGAAGAGCGGCGCGCCCGGTTTCGGCAAGGGTCCCCGAGAAGATGCGTCCAACGCTCGAGAATCTCTACATGCGAATGACCGGCGCGACTATGAAAACCCGGTTCCCGAGTCACGATTACGGCATGGCTGGGGTCATCAAACAACTGATCGACGCCGTCGCCATACCGTCGATTGGTGTTGAAGAAAAGGGAATCGCCGAGAATGGCATCGAGACCATACATGTGTACAAGTCGCAGGTCTTCGTGCACAAACGTGGTCGCGCGGAATCCATGACCTGAAGTTGAGTGAAGCCGATCAGATCTTGTAGGCCTCGCGCCAGAATTCCAATGGGTTGCGGATTGCCCGCGCGAGTTTCGCGCGCTGCATCCGAGCATGGGCCTTCTTCAGATCCGTTCCGTACGGACCGCGGCCCGCGCGAAGATAGCCCCACAGCATCGCAAACGAACCAATGACATAGGGTTGCCGAACGAGGTAGCGCCCGCAGTGCAGGAGGAAGTAGGGAAGCCAATAGCCGGTCCACCGACATCCTCGCCCGTTGCGGTATCGGCCATGGATGATGCCTTGGCTTGCGCCAGTGAGACGCGCCAACTCGAAATGGGCGTCGGTGTCCACGCGGGTTTCGAGACCCGCGGACTGTATTGCGACCTCGTCCAGTATGTCGAACCCGATCGCCGTCGGTATCGACTCGATCGCGCGGTACGCCTCGATCGTGTACAGCTTGACCGCACCGAGCACGTGGAACTTCTGCTCGGTCATACCCTTCGAGACAGTGATGCCGCCTGCGATACCGACTCCGCCGCGTGCGATGTCCATGACCCGCTCTAGGTAGTCGGGCGCTAGCCGCACGTCGGCGTCCAATTTCATCACGTGCGTATATGGCTTTCGCGAGACCGTATTCGCGACGCCGAAACGCCATGAGCTGAACGCCGATCCACCGATCAGTCCGCCGTCATTGGTCTTCGACAACACCGTGGCCAAACCTTCGGTGCCGAACTCGGCGAGACGTCCGACGGTGTCATCGGTGCTGCCGTCGTCGACCACCACCCAGTCGAAGTCTTGGAACCGTTGCGCTTGGAGTGATGATATGAGGCCGGCCACGTTGTCGGCTTCGTTGTGCATCGGTGTGACGATGAGCAAGGTCATATGTGTTCTCTCTGAACTACGGCGTCGGGGAAAGGTGCGGCACCTTCTCGTCGACGTGATGCTGCGAACTCCGATGCGGCGCAACAGGCTTCATTCGCCGTGTCGCCACGGCACTCGGGGCTGGCCACTAGGGCCGGCAACAGTCGGGAGTGAACAATTATCTGTCGGACGTCTCCTCGCTTCGGTCTGTCTCGTCGGCAGGCGCGGGCTGCTCATCGCGAACCCGCGATAACACGACGCCGACGATCTCCGTTCCTGCGTGCCGCAACGAGCCGGTGGCCCTCAGCAACTCCTCGCGTCGCGTATTCGCTGCCTGCGCGACAACGATGGCATTCCGGATGTTCTTGGTGAAACGCGCCGCGTCGCTGAAGTCGGTCACCGGCGGGGCATCGACGATGATCACGTCGAAATGCCCGGCAAGGCTCCTCATCAACTCGGCGAACTTCTCACCCGCTAGCATCTCGCCGGCATCGATGGCGCTTTCGCCGAAAGGTACGACGGTGAAGCCGCCCCACGTCGATTGGAAGAACGACTCGTCGAGCTCCATGCGGCCAGAGATGAGGTCGGTGATTCCCGGCGTTTGCGGAATGCCCACCTGAGTGGCCAGACGACCTCCCCGCGCATCGGCGTCGATGTAGGCCACACGATTGCCGGCTCCGGCGAGCGCACCGGCGACATTGGCGGCCACCATCGTCTTGCCCGCGCCTCTACCGGGCGAGGTGATCATCAGGAGCGGGGACGTCCCACGGATTGCGGACAGGACGTCGATGGCGATTCGATGAAATGTCGCCTGCAGTTGCGGACTTTGTTCGGTGAACTTCAGCAGGCTTTGGACTTTTACGTCACGTGCCGTCGGTATTCCACCCAGATATCGAAGGCCCGAAGCGGTGACGTCGCGGCGCCTTCGGACCCGGGTATCGAAGTTGTCAACCATCACCGCCGCGAACACTCCTGCGATCAACGCCAGCCCGGCCGCGGCGATGAGCTTGATCAGGAGGCTGGGGGACGACGGGTGCGTGGGTATGTCGGCGGGTTGCAGTACGGCGACTTGGACCGGCGACTCGGGGACCGAGGCCGAGCCCTCGAGGCTGGCTACCGCCCAGGACATCTCGTTCGCGATACGGTTTGCGGTCGAGGCCGCCTCCTCAGCCGTTCGTCCCTTGACCGATAAGTTGATCACCAGCGTGTCCGCCGGGATCGTGACCTCTATCTGGTTGACCAGATCGGGCACTGTAGCTCTCAAATCGAGGGAATCGATGACGGGCTGTAGAACTTGATTGGTGGTAACGATCTGTGCGTAGGTCTTCATGCGATCCGCGAGGTAGGACTCAGCGGTCTGTCGGGCCTCCATGGAGGAAAATGGGGATAGCTTGGGCACGAACACTATTCGAGTGTTGGCGGTATACGTCGTCGGGATGAGGAATCCCGCGCTTGCCAGTGCTGCGCCGACCAGTAGGAAGACGACCAGAAGTATCCGCCAACGGTGCATCAGTAGACGGCAGTAGCTTCGAAGGTCCATATCCCACCAGACTTGTTGACATCAGTAAGCGGCGGCGTGCATCGACGGCCGCCCGCTCACGAGTGACAATAGCGTGGCAAATGCATAAAGACTGCGAGGTGACCCGAGCACTAGCGTGCCGAACCTTCCCGGAGCCGTCTCGCCCGCAGGCACCGGTCGAACGCTGGAGACGGATTGCATGCGAGTTGCGTGCGGGCGGCGGTGACCCCGGGCTTACTTTCGAGCGGTGAAATTCGTCCGTTCAGACGAGGCTTCTTTAACGAGGCGCGTCCGAGGCGAAGTGAAGTCCCGGCGGACGCTGAATGTATGGCAACAGGTGGCGTTTCACTTGCGACTCGCTATTGGGCAAACAGGTTACAATGCCTAACCTGACTAGGCCGCCGGCCCTGTCGGCTGCAGGGAGTCACACACTCAAACTCGCGAAAGTGGAATAGCGTGCACTCAGTCGGTTCAGCCTCGTTCGCGGTCCCGCAGAAACTCCAAGTTGATGAACCTCCGACGCCATTTCCGCGAGAAAATATGTCGGACTCTGCCTCTTTCCGGGCCGTTGACGTATCAATCGGCGGCGCCCATAAAAGGCGAGTTTGATGATTCGCAGCGTTCTCATTCGCGTCCTTGTGAGCGCCATGGTGGTCGCTGGTCCCGTGACGCTGGCGGGGTTCGTCGGGGCCCCCGCGTATGCGCAGCCTGGCGACGCCGGCGATCCGCCGTCGCCACCCGAGGGGGGCCTCACGCTGCCCTGGCCTGCTCTCGGGCTGCAGTCAACGATGGAACTGTACGGCGACGGCGGCAGTAGCTTCACCGTGCCGCTACCCGCTGGAATGACGGCCTCGCGGTTGCAGGGCATGATCCACACGCCGATGAACATCGATGCCGGATACCTCGAAATCGACGACGCTGACGGAAAGTTCCTGGCGTCGGTGAATCTCCCTCCCGCGGACTCCGGTTTGGTCAGGACACCATTTGACGTCGACATATCGGCGGCGCGTGTTGAAGCGGCTTCGATCGACCTTTCGTTCACCGTTCGCGCACGTGATGCCGGAGACCGAATATGTGGTCCCGCCCAGCGTCTGGTCCTCAGTGATTTGGCAACGCTATTCGTCGGAATGCAGTCGCCTGCAACCACCATCGCGAACTTCTTCCCGTCGGTGATCGACAGGATCACCATCTACGCCGCAACAGATGCCAACTCCGCCGAACAGCAGACGGTCCTGGCGCTGGCATCGACACTCGCGCGACTCTATGAGCCCCGACCGATACCCATCGGGGTCGTCAGCCGACAGCGTGGCACGGCGCCCCCGCCCGTTGTGGGCCTCGAACGTGCGGTAGTGGTCGAGACCGGGCCCCCGGGCCTCAGCGTCGAAAACGCGGGCACGCCAGGCGCGTACCTCCGAGTCTCCGGTGACGGCGAAGCCCTCGCGACCCAGGTGTCGTTGCTCGCCAGCCAGCTGCGTGGGCTGGCACAGGCGCCCACCGCTCGCGTCGATCAAGAGGGATCGGACGCGGCGACAACCGGGGACACGATGACCTTCAGCCAGTTGGAGGTGAGTGGTAAATCCACCACTTTCCTGAGGACGGGCAATCTGCAGGTCGGATTCGACCGGGCAACCTTGGGACCGAGATTCGACAGCGTCCAGGTTCATTTGCTGGCCGATTACACGCCTGTACCGGCAGATGCCGCGGCAACAGTGGTGATTCGCTCCGGGAATGTCGTCGTATACAGAACTCCGCTCGACCAATCCGGACGTCTGGACGCGACCTTCGACCTCGGCGGTCCGCTGGTCGACCGACAATGGATAAACCTGGAATTGGCTCTCACCTATACGCCGCGTCAAGACTGCGGGCCACTCGTCGCGTCCCTCACGTTTGAGATCGATCCACGGTCAACGCTCACCATGCACCGGGGCGGCCCGCCGCTCGGCGGGTTCGCAGCATTTCCGTCTGAGTTCAGCCCGGAATTCCTGGTGGCGCTTGACGGAAGCAGCCCTGAGCAGCTCGGCTACGCAGCCCGAGTGGTGGCCGCGCTCGCGCGCCTCACCCAGGTCGAACTGAAGCCGAAGGTTGTCGACCTTCAAGCCGCCGTCGACGCCGACACCGGCGCGCTCATCGTGGCGAACTCCAAAGCGATCAGCCAAACGCCGCTGAAACCTCCGGTGAGCGGCGACGGCTCGATGGTGAACTTCGCGCTTCCGACCGAGCAACAGGTCAACATCGACAATGGGCTCGGATCCATTCAGGCTTTTGCCGATCCGTCGCGTAACCGTTCGGTAGTCCTCGTCACTACGACCGCCCGGTGGACGTTGGTGGACCCGCTCTTCAGTCGTATCGACGGGTCCGCGGGCGATTGGTCGCAGTTGACGGGCGACGTTCTCGCGGCAGGAACTGGAGGCGATCCGACCAACGTCGCGATCCGATCATCTAGCAACGTCTTCGAGCCGCCGGATTCCAACGAATCGAGTCCGTCGCTCACGACATACATCGCGGGGGGTGTGCTCGTCGTTCTCGCGGCATTGGCGGTGATCGTCTACCTGCTGCGGCGCAGAACCCGCGCGAGCCAGACCCCACTCGGTGCACACAACGCAGGCGATTCGTAGAGTTTGGGTCGAGCAATCGGTGTCGTCGGGCACACGAAATACTGACCAGCGGTTCGGTAGGTCTACCTGCGACATCGCCGCATCCAGCACTGCAGGATCGGTTACGATGTGCCGGCAGCAGGGTCGAATGACTTTCACACGACGGGCAGCGATCTGCTGCGTGGCTGCACGTTTACTTCGGGGGGTCAACTCATGCCCGATCCTGCTTTTGCCAGCCCTCACGCCGAGGCTCTGTTTCGCAGAATTTCCACGCGAACCGCACGGGTCGGTGTCATCGGCCTCGGATATGTCGGCCTGCCGTTGGCAGTTGAGTTTGGCCGCGCCGGGTTCTCGGTCGTCGGCATCGACCTGGACAAAGACAAATGCGAGGCGATAAACGCCGGCACGTCGTATATCGCGGACGTGCCCGCCTCCGCAGTCGCTGCACTCGTCGACGCCGACCGCCTCCGCGCAGTCCCGGATCTGGGAGCAGCCGACGATCTCGACACGATCAATATCTGTGTGCCGACACCACTGCGCAAGACCAGGGACCCGGATATGACGTTCGTGCTGTCCGCCGCACAATTGGTCAAAGAGCATCTGCGGCCCGGGACCCTTGTGATTCTCGAGTCGACCACCTATCCCGGCACGACTGAAGAGATCGTGCGAAGCATCCTCGAGGAAACCGGGCTGCGAGCGGGCGACGACTTTTTCTTGGCGTTCTCACCGGAGCGTGTCGACCCGGGCAACGTCAAATGGAAGACCAGAAACGTTCCGAAAGTGGTGGGGGGCCTCACGTCCGATTGTTCGGCGTTGGCCGCAGAGCTGTATGGGGCGTCGATTGATCGCGTGGTTCAGGTCAGTTCTCCGCGTACAGCCGAGATGGTCAAAATGCTGGAGAACACATTTCGCGCCATCAACATCGGACTGGTGAATGAGATGGCCCTGATGTGCGACCGCATCGGCATCGATGTGTGGGAGGTCATCGATGCCGCCGCGACGAAACCGTTCGGATTCATGCCCTTTTATCCCGGACCGGGCCTCGGCGGGCACTGCATCCCGATCGACCCGTTCTACCTTTCGTGGAAGGTCAAGGAAGTCGGCTTCGAAGCGCGCTTCATCGAACTCGCCGGCCACGTCAATGCGGCGATGCCGCGATATGTCGTTGACAAAATCGCCGATGCACTCAACGAGGACGGCAAGTCCATAAAGGGTGCCAACATCCTCGTCATGGGGGTTGCGTACAAGTCCAACGTCGACGACGTCCGCGAGTCACCTGCGTTGGACGTGATCACCCTCCTGGTGAAGAAGGGCGCACACGTCACCTACCACGATCCCTATGTGCCGCACGTGGATGCCGAGTACACCGCCGTCGGTCAACGTATGGACTCGGTGCCTTACAGCCGTGAGGTCGTGGCGGCAGCCGACTGCGTCGTGGTGACGACGGATCATCAGACGTTCGACTACGAGGAGCTCGTGCGCGCGGCGCGCGTCATCGTCGACACCCGCAACGCCGTCAAGATCTCGGCGCCGAACGTGTTCAAACTCGGCGCGCCGAATCCCGGCGCTTAGCAGTTCAGCACGTACTCAAGAAGCTGTGAGGTCTCCGAACATGGACGTCCGGAATGCGGTCCTGGTCGCCGCGCACCCCGACGACGAGATTCTCTGGTTCAGCTCGGTCTTCGACCTGTGTGAGCGAGTCGTCGTCTGCTATGGCGAATCCGCTACAGCCAAGGAGAGCTGGGACAGCGGTCGAGCTCGACTCATGGACTCCTTTCCATTGGCCAAAGTGGAGTTCCTGAAGTTGAGGCAGTCCGGCGGGTTCGACGCGGCGAATTGGTATGCCCCGGAGCCCGATGAGTCCGGGCTGGTCCTGCGCGGACGCGCACGCGCGGCGTACGAAAGAAATGCAGAAGAACTGCGCCACGTTCTGGGCTCGTATCTGACTGACGAAAGCACGGTTATCACTCATAATCCTTGGGGCGAATACGGCCATGAAGAACATGTTCAAGTCTTCCGAGTGCTGCAGAACCTGCAGGCCCGGATTGGATTCGATCTCTTCGTAGACGGTTACGTGAGCGATAGAAGCGCGAAGCTGATGACGCAGAGCCTTCACCTCATCGAAGGTGCTCCCTTGGTCCGAGAGACCGACAGGGCCTTGGCTCGGCAACTGAAGAGCTTGTATACGGACTACGACTGTTGGACTTTTGACGACGATTTCGAGTGGCCCGAATTCGAGTTGTTCTATCGCGTGGTTCCGCATGACGGACGGGAGCGCCATGTGTCTGCCAGCGTGCCGCTCACGCTCATCGGTCGAAACCACTACATCAGCCCCGGCCGAAAGGCGGCGAAAAAGCTCGTTCCGGGGTCCGTCAAATCACTACTGAAAAAGGTTCGTAGATAACTGTGGCACCGACACTGCCAATAGGCGTTCGCCGGCTCGCGGGCCGAACAGGGGGACCATCATGCCGTCGGTAGCGGTTATAGGTACACGGGGCTACCCGAGTTATTACGGGGGTTTCGAGACTGCGGTCCGCAGGCTCGCGCCGTACTTGGTCGATGTGGGTTGGGACGTCACGGTTTATGGGCGTCGTGGGACGACTCGGGTCGACGACCCGACCGCCGATAGTGCTGTCACCACGCGAGTGACGCCCGGGGTGGAATCGAAAAGTCTGAGCACACTGTCGTACGGTCTGACGTCGTCCCTCGACGTCGCTGTGCGCCGCCCAGACGCGGCTATCGTGATGAATGTCGCGAACGGCTACTTTCTGCCCCTTCTCAAAGCCCGAAATATTCCTACGCTCGTGAATGTGGACGGAATCGAGTGGGAAAGGGGCAAATGGAGTCCCCTTGCCCAACGCGTGTTTCGCGTCGGCGCCGAGCTCACAGCGAAGTTCGCGACTGGCCTCGTGTTCGATTCTCACGCGATCGGAAGATACTGGCAGCAAGTGTACGGAGTGGCCGGCTCGTATATTCCCTACGGTGGCGAAGTTCCTCCCGCACTTCCGGTTCCCGATGGATTGGCGCACCGGGGATATGTGCTGATGGTCGCGAGGTTCGTCGCCGAGAACAGCGTGCCGGAGTTCTTTGAAGCTGTGCCGTCCATAGCCGCCCGGCATCCCGTGGTGATCGTCGGGGATTCCGGTTACGGAGGACACTTGGACGACGCGGCCCGGGCGCTTGCGGAGGACCATCCGACAGTCTCGTGGCTTGGTCACGTGAGCAATGATTCGCTGTTGCATGCGCTTTGGCAGCACGCGGGCGTCTACTTTCACGGGCACAGCGTTGGGGGCACGAACCCGGCGCTTGTTCAAGCGATGGCAGCCGGGGCGTCGATCCTGGCAAGAGACACGGTCTACAACCGCGAGGTTCTCGGAGACGCTGGCAGATTCGTCACGCCCGATCCCGACGCGATCGCGAAATCGATACTCGAAATGATGGACAGCGGTACCCAGGAGCGTGAGCAAGTCGGTCAAACGAACCAGGAGCGAGCCAAGCAGCACTTCTCGTGGACGCAGGTCTGCATCGACTATGAAACGGCTCTGCGTGAGCTGGTGTGCCACTAGCAGCGCTGCTACGACCTGACGTGCGCGCCGGACTTGGCCCGGACCACGCCCTGAACGCGCGGCTTCCTCTGAAAGTCGGCTGTAACGAAAGGTGACTTCATGGACATGCTCGCCGGGCCCGTGCCGTGACGCGTATCAACGATGCCGTATTGGTCACGGGCAGCGCGGGTTTCATCGGCGGAGCGCTGGTGTCGCACCTTCGCGAGGCCGGCCGCCAGGTCGTCGGTCTCGACCGTGACGCGAAACCGGCCGCCGACTCGCTGCGGCTTGACCTGACCACACTCAGCCCCGAGGAACTGCCCCGACCCTGTCCGCCCACGATCGTGCACCTCGCCGCGCTCTCGAAAGAACCGGGCTACCCCTGGCGGGACTACTACGCCAACAACGCAGAGGCCACCCGTCAACTGTGCCGTGTCGCAGACCAAACGGGCGTGCAGAACATCGTCTTCACCAGTTCGATGATGGTCTTCGCCGCCGGGCCGTGGCGCCGCTCGGAAAGCGACTTCGGTGATGCCGACACGGCCTACGGGTGCAGCAAGCTGCAGGCCGAGGACATCCTGCGAACTTGGCAGGCCGCAAAACCCGGGCGCCGTCTGCGCATCGTTCGGCCGGGCGTGGTTTTCGGCCCTGGAGACCTGGGCAACATGCGACGTCTTATCCACGGGTTGAGCCGTCGTCGCTTCGCCTACATCGGTCGCAGCGATACCGTGAAGAGCTGCATCTATCTGAAGGACATGGTCCGTCTCCTGGTTCGCCTCATCGACGACGACGGACCGCACGAAACCTATCACGCCGTGTATCCGCAGCCGACCACGATTCGCGACCATGTGGACGCCATCAACCAGGCGTGGGGCTGGCAGCACCGACCACCGACGGTGCCTTACCGGCTCGCCCTGGCCGCTGCGGCCCCCTTCGCCGTGGTCGATCCGGCCGGCAGGCGATTTGGCCTGCACCCGCGGCGCGTCCAGAAGCTGTATCTCGACACGAACATCAGCTCCGGCCGCCTTGGCGACCTCGGTTTCACCCAGCAGTACTCGCTACCTGAGGCCTTCGCCGACTGGCGTCAGGAGTGCGGCGGCGGACTCCCGCCAGGCTCGTGATGGACGCTCCGAGCAGCGAACCGGCGCGGATATCTGGTTTGACGGCGCATCGTAGGTAAAGCTGGTCTGGTGCCAAGCTATTCGCGCGAGCGCTCATCCGCCATTTACGTCGCCTCCCCCGAAGGGGACACCGGCAAGTCCACGATCGCGCTGGGCATCCTGCACCGACTGACCGCCACCGTGGCCAAGGTCGGGGTTTTCCGGCCGATCACCCGGCTCGGCGAGGACAGTGACTACATCCTCGAGCTGCTGCTGACCCACACGACGGCCGGCCTGTCCTACGACGAGTGCGTCGGCGTCGGCTATGAACAACTACACGAGGACCCCGACGGCGCCCTGGCCGAGATCGTCGACCGCTACCACCGGGTGGCCGACCAGTGCGATGCGGTGCTGATCGTCGGCAGCGACTACACCGATGTCGCCGCGCCCAGCGAGCTGTCGACCAACGCCCGGATCGCGGCCAACCTCGGCGCGCCCGTCGTGTTGGCGATCAAGGCGAAAGACCGCAGCCCCGAGCACGTCGCGCAGATCGTCGACATCTGCCTCAGCGAGATCGCCGCCCAGCACGCGTACACCGCAGCGGTCGTCGCCAACCGCTGTGACCCCGCCCAACTCTCCGCAGTGCTCGACGCGTTGAAGGGTTTCGAACCGAAGTGTTACGCCCTGCCCGAGGAACCGCTGTTGGTCGCCGCGTCCGTCGCCGAACTGCAGGACGCCGTCGAGGGCACGTTGATCAGCGGTGACCCGGCACTGCTGTCCCGTGAGGCCATGGACCTCATGGTCGCGGGTATGACGGCCGAACGCGTACTCGAACGGCTCAGCGAAGGCGTCGCCGTCATCGCCGCCGGCGACCGATCCGACGTCGTGCTCGCGCTCGCGAGCGCACATGCCGCCGAGGGCTTTCCGTCGCTGTCGTGCATCATCCTCAACGGCGGACTCGAACTGCACCCCTCGATCGCCGCGCTGGTGGCCGGCCTCGGGCTGCGGTTGCCGATCATCGCCACCAGATTCCGGACGTTCGAAACGGCCAGCCGGGTCGCGTCCGCGCGCGGCCGGGTCACGGCGACCTCGGTGCGCAAGGTCGACACCGCCATCGCCCTCATGGAAGCCCACGTCGACGTCGCCGATCTGCTTGCGCAGCTGGCGATCCCGATCCCCGAGGTTGTCACACCGCAGATGTTCACCTACAAGCTGCTGGACTGGGCGCGCTCGGACCGCAAGCACATCGTGCTGCCCGAGGGCGACGACGACCGCATCCTGACCGCGGCTGGTCGGCTGTTGTACCGAGGCGTTGCCGAGCTGACGATCCTCGGGCAGGAGCCCGCGATCCGCTCGCGCGCAGCGGAATTGGGTGTCGACCTTTCCGATGCCACCGTGCTCGACCCGCAGACCAGCGACCTGTGCGACAAGTTCGCCGAACAGTACGCCGAGATGCGCAAGCACAAGGGCGTCACCGTCGAGCAGGCCCGCGAGATCATCCACGACGTCTCCTACTTCGGCACCATGCTCGTGCACAACGACCTCGTCGACGGCATGGTCTCCGGCGCCAAACACACCACCGCGCACACCGTTCGGCCCGCCTTCGAGATCATCAAGACACTGCCGGACGTCTCCACAGTGTCCAGCATCTTCCTGATGTGCCTCGCCGATCGCGTGCTGGCCTACGGCGACTGTGCGATCGTGCCGGATCCCACCGCGGAACAATTGGCCGACATCGCGATCTCCTCGGCGCGCACCGCCGCCAGCTTCGACATCGAACCCCGGGTTGCGATGCTGTCCTATTCGACCGGCACCAGCGGTACGGGTGCCGATGTCGAGAAGGTTCGGGAGGCAACGGAATTGGTCATGCAGCGCGAGCCCGACCTGCTGGTCGACGGTCCGATCCAGTACGACGCCGCAGTGGATCCGTCCGTCGCCAAGTCGAAACGTCCCGACTCGAAGGTGGCCGGCCGCGCCACGGTGCTGATCTTTCCCGACCTCAACACCGGCAACAACACATACAAGGCCGTGCAGCGCAGCGCCGGCGCCATCGCGATCGGACCGGTGCTGCAAGGCCTGAAGAAGCCCGTCAACGACCTCTCCCGCGGGGCGCTGGTCGAGGACATCGTCAACACGGTGGCGATCACCGCGATCCAGGCGCAGACGCTCTGATGGCCCGCAGCGTCCTGGTCCTCAACTCGGGCTCTTCATCACTGAAATTCGCTGTCATCGAACCGGATTCGGAGACGATGGTGGTGGACGGCATCGTCGAACGCATTGGCGAGGGCCAAATACGCGATCACGCGGAGGCCCTGCAGTCGGCGTTCGACCAGATGGCCGCGGCGGGCAAACGCCTCGACGAACTCGGCGGCCTGTTGGCTGACGTACTCGTGCGAGGTGCCGTGGAAGCCGTAGCGGCGGATATGCCACTGCTCGGCGACGTCCCGGTCGATCGCGTAGGTCGATGCGGCGGCGGGCAGGTCGTGAAAGAACGCGGTGTCGAAGACCGCGACGTGGGGCAGGTCGGGCAGCGCCTTGCGGGCCTCCTCAATTCCGAGCAGCGCTGGCGGATTGTGCAGCGGCGCAAGGGGTGAGAGCTCGTCGATCCGGGCGACCAGGGCGTCGTCGACGAGAGTCGGCTCGTAGATGTCCGGGCCGCCGTGCACGACGCGGTGCCCGACGGCGATGAGGTCGAGTTCGTCGAGGCGTTTGCCCGCCGCGGCCATCTGGTCGAACGCCGACTGCAGGGCCTCCGCGTGATCGCGTATT
>NZ_LZJE01000383.1:0-8254 GCF_001666865.1 Mycobacterium sp. E136 | reverse complement strand
TGCGACATCGACCACACCATCGCCTACCCCGCCGGGCCCACCCAAGCCGCCAACCTCAAATGCCTGTGCCGCCACCACCACCTGCTCAAAACCTTCGCCGGCTGGCGCGACCGCCAGCACCCCGACGGCACCGTCGAGTGGACCTCCCGCCACGAGCAGACCTACACCACCCACCCCGGCAGCCGCCTGCTGTACCCCGACCTGTGCCGACCCAGCGCAGCGGCCACCACCGACACCACCATCGACACCGACCTCGACACCGACGCAGCGCGCACCCTGAAAATGCCGCGCCGCAAACGAACCCGCGCCCAAACCCGCGACAATGCCATCACCGACGAACGCCGCCGCAACCAGCCCTACGCCGACGAACGCAACAAACCCCCACCCTTCTAGGGGTGGTAGGGCACGCCGACCGCGCGGAACACGTACTCCGGGGGGACGTCGAAGGACAGCGATCGCCGGGGGACCCGCGCGAGCACATCCTCGGGGATGGCGACCTTGTAATTCAGCGAAAGTTGGCCGCTGAAACGGGAATCCACCGCAGTGATGTCGACATCGATGTGCATCCCCGCCGCGGACAGTTCGGCTGTGACGTTTCCCGATTGGGGAGCGTCCCAGCGCTGATCGATCGTCCGGCCCGCCAATTTCGGCACCGTAGACAGCGTGCCCAGCACCCGCTGATTGGTCACCGCGAGCGAGCCCACATAACTCGTGACATTCGCGTTCGCCCGTCGTCCCGGGATTTTGCCGCTGAACCGCCGGGTCACCGCGATGTATTCGGCGATGAAGAGGACGCCTTCGGCCTCCACCTCGGCCCGCAGATCCTCGGGCAACCCCCCGATACGGAGCAGCTTGCGCACGAACACCGCCATGGGCAGTCACCCTAACGGCCCGTCGATCCGCGTGGTAGAGGTGGACGGTGGGATCACACAGGCGCTGGCTGGGAATGTCGGCGCTGGCCGCGGTCGCGGTATACGCCGCGTTATGGGTCGGTTTCGCCCAACACTGGACATGGTTGGCCGACATCGATTCCGCCGCGCTCGACACCTTCCACCGCCATGGCGAAGGCCATCCGGGCTGGGTGCACGGGTGGGATGTCTTCTGCACCGTTCTCGGCCCGGGTGCCTTCCGCCTCGTAACGGTTGTCCTCATCGTTGTCGCCTTTGTGCGGCGCCAGATCCGGATCGCGATATTTCTGATCGTGACCGTGGAATTGGCCGGACTCGTCACGGAGATCGCCAAGGCCGCTGCCGATCGTCCCCGCCCATCCACCGCCTTCGTCACCGCCTTGGGGACGTCGTTCCCCTCCGGCCATGCCCTCGGGGTGATCGTTGCCGTTCTCGCACTGTTGACCGTCGGACTGCCCATCGCCCGTCCGTCGGCACGCGCCGTCCTCATCGCCGCCGGCGCGATCGTCGTCGTCACCATCGGCATCGGCCGCGTGGTGCTGAACGTGCACCACCCGTCGGATGTCGTGGCTGGATGGGCCTTGGGCTACGCGTATTTCGTGCTCTGTCTGCTGCTCGTCACGTCGTCACGTCCCATCAGGGAAGCGGACGAAATACCGGAAGCGCCCGGTATCGCACGCTGAAGCTCGCCGTCGTGCACTCGGTTCCGACTTCGCCGTCGTGGGCGAGCAGCGTGGGCCCGTCGACCGCGGTGAACTCGAACTCGGGCACCCGCATCTCGTGATAGAACGGGCTGCGCTCGAGCCGGCCCAGCGTGACGGCGAGAAGAATTCGCAGCTTACTGAACCGGTGGCCGGTCTCCAGGATGCGGACATCCATCAGGCCATCGTCCATGCGGTCCCGTCTCGACGGTGCGAATCCCGAAGGCAGATAAGCCGAATTGCCGAGGAAGAACAGGAACGTCTGCAACGTCTTGTTGTCATACCGAATGCGAACCGGCTGCTCGTGCCGCAATGTGTGATACATCGCGTAAAGCCCGGCCAGCGGCTTGCCGATCTTGTGTTCGTACTTTTCCCGCGTCCGGACGAACGCGGGGTATGCGCCGATGCTCGCGGTGTTGACGACCATCTGCTTCTCGTTCAGGCACACCATGTCGACACACGCGACGCTGCCCTGCCGGATCGCTTCGACCGTCTTTTCCACGGTGTCGCAACCGATGTCCTTCGCGAAGTGGTTGAACGTCCCGCCCGGGAACACCGCCAACGGCACGCCTGCGTCGATGGCCGCCGCCGCCGCACACGACACCGTCCCGTCGCCGCCGCCGATCGCCAGAACCTCCGCCCGCTGCGCCGCCGAACGCAGCGCGACCGCGATGTCGTCGTCATCGGTGAGCTCCACAACCTCCGCGCGCGGCAACGCATTTCGGACGTCGTCGATGATGTCTGCTCCCGTTCCGCTGCCCGAAGCCGGGTTCACCACCAGCACCACTCCCGCACCGTCCGGCCGCGGCGGGGTATCCACCCGCAGCGGATCGGCGGTCGGAAGCCTCGTCGGGACCGCCGGCGGAACGATCCGCCCGCCCAGCACCGCGACCGCCGCACCGAGGCCGAACCCCGCGATCACATCACCGGGGTAGTGGGCGCCCACCGCCACGCGGGACAGCCCGACGAGCCCGGCCAGCAGCGCCAGCGGAAGTCCCAGGGAGGCGCTCTCCAACCCGACCCCCACCGCGAACGCGGCCGCGCTCGCGGAGTGCCCCGACGGGAACGAGTTGGACGTCGGCTGACGGCGCGTGCGGCGCACCAATGGCACGGAGGTGAACTGCGGGCGCGACCGCCGACGGATCCGCTTGGCGCCCTGGTTGGTGATCAGGCTCGTCGCCGCCAGCGTCATCACGCCGCGCACCGCACCGCGCCGCGCACTGGGGTTGCGCGTCGCGGCCAGGGCCGCCGCGATCGCAAACCACAGCTTCGAGTGGTCGGCGGCCCGGGTCAGCGGCGGCATGAAGGTGTCGAGCAGCGGCGTCGGGGACTCGGCGATCGCGTCGAAGATCTCCCGGTCCAGCGCACCGAGACCGTGCGTGATTCGCCGAAAGCCGGCTGGGCGGCGGACCACCTGGGCAACATCCATCTCCCCAACGTATCCACCGGGGTCGAAAAATAATCGTGTCATCGCAGATCAGTCACGGGGCCGCGTGGCGTACGAGGAGCTCGGCGCGTCGCGACTTAGCATGTGTCGGTGCGTCCACTGCTGACCGTGCTGTGCGCGGGACTGATCGCCCTCGCGACGGCGCCGGTCGGCCGGGCGCAGACCGTTCCCTGGTTCGCGCAATCGGTGGGCAACGCCACCCAGGTGATTTCCGTTGTCGGCGTGGGCGGTTCGAAGGCCAAGATGGACGTCTACCAACGGACCGGGGCGGGGTGGCAACCGGTCGCGGCGGGTATCCCGGCCTGGATCGGCGCCAAGGGTATGGCGCCGGAAACCCATGACGGCGAAATGAAAACGCCGATGGGCATTTTCACGCTCGACTTCGCTTTCGGCACCGCGCCCAACCCCGGCGGGGGCCTACCGTACGTGCAGGTCGGACCCGACCACTGGTGGGACGGCGACATGAAGAGCCCGACCTACAACACCATGCAGGTCTGCAAGAAGGCCCAGTGCCCGTTCGACACCGATCCGGCCAGCGGCACCGAGAACCTCCAGATCCCGCAATACGTGCACGCCGTCGTGATGGGCGTCAACAAGGCGCGGGTCCCGGGCAACGGCGGCGCCTTCTTCCTGCACGCCACCGACGGCGAACCGACAGCCGGATGCGTGGCCATCGACGACGGTAAGCTGGTCGAGATCATGCGCTGGCTGAGGCCCGGCGCATTGATCGCGATCGCTCAGTGAGTCAGATGTTCAGTGCCCGACCGGCTTTCACCTTGAAGTTCAGCGCCTCGAGCGACATCGACGCGTCGTAGGTGCGGTCGTAACCCGTCTCACTGATCCGCCATCCGTCGGGGGTCCGCCGATACCGGTCGTGGTAGAAGCCGGCGCCGATCAGCATGAAGTTGAAGTCCGGTGCGATCACCCGGTCCTGCAGGTACCACGTGCCCGTCGCCTCGTCGCCGTCGACGGTGATCTCGGGATGGGTGACGCGGTGTTCGGTGATGATCTCGGGACCCAGCGAGTTCCGCATGAACTTGACCAACTCGTCGCGGTTGGTGAAGTGGTGCTCCTCGCCGATCGACTCGCCGTACTTGCCCACCACGTCCTCGGTGAGGGTGTCGGCGAACTCATCCCAGTGCTTGGTGTCGAGCGCGCGCAGATAACGGAACTTCACTTGCTGGATCTCATCGATGTCACCCATGCCCGACATTGCAGCACAACACCTCCGTACCGCGTACAGTCCGGACATGAAATTCGTCGACGCCTACGTCAAATCTCCGTTCGCGGGGCTGGCGCCGTGGATCCTCATGGCTATCGTCGCAGGTCCCGGCCGTTTCGAGGAAGCCGCCTCGGCGGCACTCGGCCTCGCCTTACTCACGCTGTGGGTCGGTACCCGCCGCGGCGTGCCCGTCCACTCCCTCGAGGCGCTGACGATCGCCTACTTCGGCGTCCTCGCCGTGCTCGGCCTCCTCGCGCCGGATCGGGTGATCGACTGGCTTCAGCTGTGGTCCGGCGAACTCAGCAATATCGTGCTGGCCGTGTTCGCCGTCGGCACCCTGATCGTCCGTCGTCCGTTCACCATGGCCTACGCGAAGGACACCACGCCACGCGAGTACTGGGACACCCCGCCGTTTCGGCGCATCAATTTCGCGATCACCGGAGCATGGGCTGCCGCGTTCGTGGTGTCGGCCATCTCGGGCGGGATCGGTGACGCCGTCCTGCGCGACAACGACAACTTCTGGACCGCGTGGATCATCCCCATCGGCGCGCTGGTCTTCGCCGCGTCGTTCACCGAGTTCTATCCCGACTACGCAACGGGGGAGTCGGACTCGTGGTCGGGCGCCATCGACTGGCTTCCGCCGTTCCTCACCGTCACCGGAATCATCGGCTGGGTCTCGGATTCGACGTCCGACACCGTCGCGATCGCGCTGATCGCGGTCGGCATCGTGGGGTCCATCGCCGTCCGCAAGTTCCTGCCGGAGAAGCCGATTTCTACTGCGCCGCAGTGAGATTGCGAGTTGCGGGTCCCTCGAGCAAGGTCCCGTCGGGCGCGAAGCGCGAGCCGTGCAGCGGGCATTCCCACGACTCGTCGGCGTCGTTCCAATTGACGATGCCGCCGAGGTGTGGGCAAACCGGCGAGACGCGATATTCGCGGCCGTCGACCACACTTCGCGCCTCCAGGTCCCACGGCGGGCCGCTGACCACGCCGCCCTCTTCGGGGGTGCGGTTGAGCATGCGGGTGACCGGCGTGATCCACCCGCGGGTCAGGTAGAGCGCCACCTGCGCGTTGGTCTGCATCGCCTTCGGGATGCCCGACAACTCGTGCGGGCTCCAACTGGCGAACGCCTCGGCCCAATCCATCCTGCCCCCGAGGATGCGGCTCGACAGCGCGAGCGCGGCAGCGGTTCCGTTGGTCATACCCCACTTGTCGAAACCCGTTGCCACGAAGATCTTGTCGTTGCCGGGCAGGATCGGCCCCACATAGGGCAGCTCGTCGATCGGTGAGTAGTCCTGCGCCGACCAGTAATGGGTCTGCATCGCGCCGGGGAAGTGGAGCTTCGTCCACTGGTCGAGTTCCTGCACCGACGACGCGGGGCTCTTCTCATGGCCGACCGGATGTCCGGCCCCACCGGCGATGAGCCGGTCGCCGTCGGGCGTCGGCGCATAACGCAGCGACCTGGTCGGCGAATCCGCGGAGATGTACATGCCCCGGGTGATGGTTCCGGGCACCTTATAGGCCATGCAGTAGGAACGCTGCGGTTTGAGGCGGGCGAAGAAACCGCCGCGGTCCAGGATCGGGATGCCCGTAGCGAGTACACATTGATCGGTGTGCACGTCGAATTCATCGCCTTCGGTGGTCCGCACACCGAGCGCGAGCTTGTCACCGTCGTTCGAAACCTTCTGTACCCGAACGCCTTGCGCCAGTCGTCCACCGCGCTCGTCGAGCTCGACCACCAGGCTGTCCAGCAGCGGCATCGGGTCGAACTGCGCTTGGTCGGCCAGTCGCACGGCGCCGTGAAACGGGAACGGCACATCGGCGTCGTCGACCCAGTCGACGTCCAAACCCGCGGCCTGACACGCCTCGAGTTCTGCACGCACCGAGGGGACACCCTTCTCGGATTGCGCATAGGTGTAAGCGTCCTCGCGCTGCACCGACAACCCGTGCGCCTCACAGTGCTGGACCAGCCACTCCTGACCCTCGCGATTGCCCTCGACGTACTGCTTCGCCGTTCCCGCGCCGTGCTTGGCGACGATCTTCGACAGTTTTGTGCTCTGCAGCAGGCTGATCTTGGCAGTGGTGTTGCCCGTTGCGCCCGCCCCGACGCGTAGCGCTTCGAGCACCAGCACATCCTTGCCGGCACGCGCCAACAGCACCGCGGTGATGAGCCCGGTGATGCCGGCCCCGACCACTACGACGTCGGCGGACCTGTCCGATTCGACCAGCGGATCGGCGGGTTCCGGACGCTCAACGCGGTT
Organism: Mycobacterium sp. E136; assembly: GCF_001666865.1. Lineage (NCBI taxonomy): Bacteria > Bacillati > Actinomycetota > Actinomycetes > Mycobacteriales > Mycobacteriaceae > Mycobacterium > Mycobacterium sp. E136. Next base: position 1,718 of record NZ_LZJE01000383.1, on the reverse strand, counting down.
TGCCAGCCAGAGAGATGTCATGGCATCTCAGGTACCCGTTTGGTGCACCCCAAAACGGCGGCGGCCGAACGAGGTTCGCACGGAGTGTCTGACCGGTTCGCGGTGGTTGGACGACTATCGTGTGGTCCGTTATGAGCGACCCGTTGGGGTTGTCGATCGGGACGACGAACTTGGTCGCGGTGCGCATCGGCAATCAACCCGTGATTCGTCGTTCGGTATTCGCCTTGCCGGACGGCGCGCTGATGTCTGGCTTCGTCGAGCGAGTCGGGGACGCGGTGCCTCTGGTCGCCGCCGACGGGTCATCGCACTCAGCCGACCGGCTTCTGGTCGCCGCGCTGGCGGAGCTTGTCGATGCCAGCGGCGCGGCGACCGACGACGTCACGGCCGCGGTGCCGGCGCATTGGGGACCGGCCACCCTGCGGATGGTGCGCACCGCGATGCGGACCCATCCCGTCCTGGGGGCCGACGGAACGCGGGTGCGACTCGTTTCGGACGCCAAAGCGTCGCTCACCGCGCTACCGGAGCAGTCCGCCCTGCCGGCCCAGGGGGTGGTGGCGCTCGTGGACTTCGGCGGTGGCGGCACCAGCATCACGCTCGCGGATGCCGGCGATGCCTTCGAACCCATCGACGAGACCACGCGTCACACGGAGTTCTCCGGTGTCCTGGTGGATCAGGTGCTGCTCGCTCACGTCCTCGACGGACTCGCAGCGACGGGCGGGGCCGATCCCACGAGCACCGCCGCGGTGGCGTCACTGTCGCGTCTGCGCGAGCAGTGCCGCGACGCCAAAGAACATCTCTCATTCCAGGATTCGATCGACCTCGACGCGGAGCTGCCGGGCCATCGCGCGGCGATCCGCGTGACTCGCGACGAGCTCGAGGCACTCATCGCCATACCGTTCACCGGCGTCCTGGCTGCATTGGACGACACGTTGCAGCGCAACAGGATTGGCTGGCGAGACGTCGCCGCCTTGGTCGTTGTCGGTGGCGGAGCGGCTATTCCGTTCGTGCGACGGCGGTTGGCCGAACACTCCGGCATGTCGGTGATCGCCACGACGGGTCCGGGTGTCGACGCGGCAAGGGGCGCCGCGGTGATCGGCGCGTACACCTCGGCCGCCGAAGCCCGCACCGGCATGGCGCCGGTCGCGTCTCCGGAGGCGCCGACGGGCTTGGCCCCGGTGGCCTCCGCGGATGCTCCGACGGGCCTGGCGCCGGTGTCACCGAACGACCCCACTGGCCTCGCACCGGTCGCGCCGGTCGACTCGCCCACCTCGGAAACCTCCAACGCGTTGGCCTGGTCGCAGGACGACGCGGCCGACGAGCCGCTGCCGTTCACCGGAGCGTACGAAGCCCCCTACGACACCGGATCGATGCGACCGCCCGTGCAGTATGTGGCCGCGACGGGGCCGATCGACGAACCCCGGCTCTGGCAGCGGATACCGGGTCTGGTGTTCGGCGTCGCGGCGGCCGTCGCGGTGGTGGCCGTCGGCGGGGTGGCGATCGCACTGACCAGCGCCACCGGCAGTACCGGTGTGACCGAGGCTCCGCGCACCGGGCCTGTGCCTCCACCGTCCGCGCCGCAGCCCGAACCCGTCACCGCCGAGGCGCCGCCGCCCCCCGTCGAGACCGTCACGCTGGCACCGCCCCCGCCGCCGGTCTACGCGCCTCCGCCGGCGCCGGCCTACGTGCCGCCGCCGCAGAAGCCGCGCCTACGCGACCGC
>NZ_LZJE01000382.1:0-12043 GCF_001666865.1 Mycobacterium sp. E136 | reverse complement strand
AGAAGATGGCGCCGTCGCTGATCCGGTCGCAGGTCGCGTCCAGCACCGCGCCGAAACGAGTGCCTCCACCGCGCTGACGGGCCATCGCCCCGTCGAGCATGTCGGCGAGCACGAAGATCCACACCGCGACCGAACCCCACCACAGCTGACCGATCGGATACAGCGTCAGCGCGCTCAACACGGACCCGGCGGTGCCCAGGATCGTGATGCTGTCGGGGGTGAAGCCCGCGCGCAGCGCGCCCTTGGCGATCGGCGTGCTGATCTTCTCGTACGCCGCCCGGGTCATCAGATAGAAGTTGCTCACTGCTGTCTCGCCCATTCCTTGGCCAGCAGCTCGCGGGTCTCGCGCAGCAACTGTGGCACCGCCTTGGAGCCGCCGATGATCGTGATGAAGTTCGCGTCTCCGCTCCAGCGCGGCACCACGTGCATGTGCAAGTGGTCGGCCAGCGAACCGCCCGCCGACTGGCCGAGGTTGAGCCCGACGTTGAACCCGTGCGGGTGCGACACCGCCTTGATCACTCGAATCAGCCTCTGCGTGAACGTGATCAGTTCGAGGCTCTCCTCGGGCGTGAGGTCCTCCAGTTCGGACACCCGGCGGTAGGGCACCACCATCGAATGCCCGGGGTTGTACGGGTAGAGGTTGAGCACGATGTAGACCGAATCGCCGCGGGCGACGACGAGACCCTCCTCGTCGGGCATCGTGGGGATGTCGGTGAACGGCTGGCGCGACTTGCCCGAACCCGCCGACCCACCCTTCATCGGCGCCTCGGCGATGTAGCTCATGCGGTGCGGGGTCCACAGCCGCTGCAGATGGTCGGGCTCACCGGCACCGCGGTCGACCACCGTGTGCTCGTTGTCGACGCCGCGGTCGGCGTGCTCTTCGGCGCTCACTTGGCTGTGTCCACCTCGAGCAGTTCGGCTGTGGGAGTCGCGTTCTGCCGGCTCGCGATCCATTCGGTGATCGCCGCAACGGCCTTGTCGCGCGGTACGCCGTTGATCTGGGTGCGGTCGCCGAAGCGGAAGCTGACCGCGTCGGCCTCCACGTCGCGGTCCCCCGCCACCAACATGAAGGGCACCTTCTGGTTGGTGTGGTTGACGATCTTTTTCGCCATGCGGTCGTCGCTGGCGTCCACCTCGGCGCGGACGCCCCTCATCTTCAGTTGCGTCGCAAGGCCGTTCAAGTACGGGACGTGGTCATCGGCGACCGGAATGCCGACCACCTGCACCGGCGCCAGCCACGCCGGGAACGCGCCCGCGTAGTGCTCGGTGAGGATCCCGAAGAACCGCTCGATCGACCCGAACAGCGCGCGGTGGATCATCACGGGCCGCTGCCGCGAGCCGTCGGCGGCGGTGTACTCCAGCTCGAAACGTTCCGGGAAGTTGAAGTCCAGCTGAATGGTCGACATCTGCCAGCTACGGCCGAGCGCGTCCTTGACCTGCACCGAGATTTTCGGGCCGTAGAACGCCGCACCGCCGGGATCGGGCACGAGGTCGAGCCCGGACGCGGCGCCTACCTCGGCCAGCACATTGGTGGCCTCTTCCCACAGCTCGTCGGAACCCACGAACTTGTCGGGATCCTTGGTCGACAGCTCGAGGTAGAAGTCGGTCAGCCCGTAGTCGGCGAGCAGGTCGAGAATGAACCGCAGCAGCGAGGTCAGCTCGTCGCGCATCTGGTCGCGGGTGCAGTAGATGTGCGAGTCGTCCATCGTCAGCCCGCGCACTCGGGTCAGACCGTGCACGACGCCGGACAGCTCGTAGCGGTACACGGTGCCGAATTCGAAGAGCCGCAACGGAAGTTCGCGATACGAACGCCCACGCGACCGGAAGATCAGGCAGTGCATGGGGCAGTTCATCGGCTTGAGGTAGTAGTCCTGCCCCGGCTTGCGCACCGTGCCGTCGGGGTTGAGCTCGGCGTCGAGATGCATCGGGGGGAACATGCCGTCGGAATACCAGTCGAGGTGTCCGGAGATCTTGAACAGCTCCGCCTTGGTGATGTGCGGAGTGTTGACGAACTGGTAACCGGCCTCGATGTGCTTGCGCCGCGAGTAGTCCTCGAGCTCGCGCCGGATGATTCCGCCCTTGGGGTGGAAAACGGCCAGGCCCGAACCGATTTCGTCGGGGAAGCTGAACAGGTCGAGCTCGGCGCCGAGCTTGCGGTGGTCGCGGCGCTGCGCCTCCTCGATGAACTCGAGGTGCTTGTCGAGGGCTTCCTGCGACTCCCAGGCCGTGCCGTAGATGCGTTGCAGGCTGGCGTTGTCCTGGTTGCCCCGCCAGTAGGCGGCCGAGCTGCGGGTCAGCTTGAACGCCGGGATGTACTTCGTCGTCGGGATGTGCGGCCCGCGGCACAGATCGCCCCATTCCCGTTCGCGGGTGCGGGGATTGAGGTTGTCGTAGGCGGTCAGCTCGTCACCGCCGACCTCCATCACATCGGGGTCGCCGGACTTGTCGTCGACCAGCTCGAGCTTGTAGGGCTCGTTCGCGAGTTCTTCGCGCGCTTGGTCTTTCGACTCGAAGACGCGACGGGAGAACAACTGACCCTCTTTGACGATCTGGCGCATGCGCTTTTCCAGCGCGGCGAGATCTTCGGGGGTGAAGGCCCGCTCGACGTCGAAGTCGTAGTAGAAACCGTCGGTGATCGGCGGACCGATGCCGAGCTTGGCCTCCGGGAAGAGGTCCTGCACGGCTTGCGCCAGCACGTGTGCGGTCGAGTGCCGGATGACGCTGCGGCCGTCGTCGGTGTCCGCGGCCACGGGCGTCACCTCGACGTCGGCGTCGGGCGCCCAGGACAGGTCGCGGAGCCGGCCATCGGCGTCGCGCACGACGACGATCGCATCGGGCGCGCCCCTGCTCGGAAGGCCCGCCTCACGCACCGCCTCCCCCGCGGTCGTCCCGGCAGCGACCCGGATCGGGGCTGCTGAGGTGCGGTTGGGGGCGGCGCTCATCGGTGACTCTCCAGTTTCATTGTCAACAGACTCGAGGACGCGACCATGCTATCGGTGCCCATCGGCGATCTGTGCCGTCAGGACCCGATGCCGAGAGGGCTTTGCAGCAGCTTGTGCTCCAGCCCGACGAGATTGGCGGCGAAGCTGACCGCGCCCAGCAGCCACAGCGTCGCGAACACCACCAGCGCGGTGAACACCCCGCCCAGGATCTGCACGGCGGCGTGCTGACGGTGAAACCACTCCATCGCCTTGTCGTAGCGCTCCTTGGCGTACGTGAGCAGCCGTCGCGCCCACTCGAACTCCGTGGCCAGGATCCCGAGGCCGACGAAGACGATGGCCCAGCCCGGACCCGGATACGGGATCGCGACGATACCCAGGGCCAGGACCGCCGCACCGACGACGCCGACCGCGATGCGGTAGCCGAAGTTGACCGTTCGCCGTTCCCGCACCCGCTCGCGCCACCGCCCGAGGCGTTGTTTGACGCCGGAGGTGTTCACGGCTGGCCGGGTTTCAACTTGACGAACAACGCGTGCGCCTCGGCGAGGACGGTGTCGCCGTCGAGCAACCGCCCGGAGACGAAGATCTTGCGGCCCTCGAGGCGGTCGATGCCCGCCTCCACCTGGAACTCCCTCTCCACGTGCGCGATCTTGCGGTAGTCGACGTGCAGGAACGCGGTGCGCTGAGCCCTGCTGCTGCTCAGCGTGAACGCGGTGAAGCCCAGCAGGGCGTCGAAGAGCTGCGCGACGCTGCCGCCGTGCGCCGCGCCGTTGCGGCCGAGGTGGAAGCGGCGGAACTGGGCGGTGCCCTCGATGCGCTGGTCCTCGGTGATGTGCACGTCGAGGGGTATCGCCAAGATGTTGCCGCGGCCCGGCAGGTCCATCCGGCGGCCGGACGGTGAGGACCACTCGTCGGCGTAGTAGGGGGCGAGAAGCTGCGACACCTTCTCGATCTGGTCCGCCGCCTCGCTGATCACGTCGTCGGGGGCGTCGGCGGCACGGGCGTGGTCCTGCAGCGTGCGGATGGCGTCGATGAAGCGTCCGTAGTCGGGTCCGCCGCGATCGGTGGCGACCGGCGGGTTGAAGCCACCACCGGAGTGCTGCTCAGAGCTCACCCGTCCACCGTATTGCCTCGGTCAGTCTTCGGACGCTCCGGCTTTGCTCAACGTGTCGAACTCGTCGTCGGTCAGCTCGATCTCCGCGGCGGCCCCGTTCTCCTCCAGATGGGCCACCTTGGAGGTGCCGGGGATCGGCAGCATCACCGGCGAGCGCATCAGCAGCCACGCCAGCGCCAGTTGCGATCCGGTGGCGTGGTGCTCGGCTGCGATGCGCTGCAGCGGCCCGTCCGGCGCGGCCAACGGGCCGGCGGCCAGCGGGAACCACGGAATGAAGCCGATGCCCTGGGCCTCGCACGCGTCGAGCACCGTCTCGGCCGAGCGGACGCTGACGTTGTACATGTTCTGCACTGTCACGATCGGGGCCACCTTCTGCGCAGCCTCGAGTTGTTCGACGGTGACCTCGGACAGGCCGATGTGGCGGATCTTGCCTTCCTGCTGAAGTTTGAGCAGTTCGTCGATCTGATCCTCGGCGGGGAACTTGGCGTCGATGCGATGCAGCTGGAAAAGGTCGATGGTGTCGACGCCCAGACGGCGCAGGCTCATCTCGCACTCCTGCCGTAGATACGCGGGGTAGCCGAGCACCGGCCATTCGTCGGGTCCGGTCCGCACCAGCCCGGCCTTGGTCGCGACGACGATGCCGTCATAGGGGTGCAACGCCTCACGGATCAGTTCCTCGGAGACGTAGGGGCCGTATGAGTTGGCGGTGTCGATGAGTTGACCCCGAGTTCGACCGCGCGTCGCAGCACCCGCAGACATTCGTCACGGTCCTGCGGCGGGCCCCAGACACCTTTGCCCGTCAACCGCATCGCGCCGAAACCCAGGCGGTTGACGGTCAGATCGCCGATTGTGAACGTGCCGGATGCCTGTGCGACGGGGGTGGTCATGCCCCGACCGTACGCCGACGATGGCAAGGTGGCGCGAGTGAAGCTCAGCGATCTGGCGGCGCTACCGCTGACGTATCCGGAGGTGGGCGCCACCGCGGGCACGCTGCCTTCCGGGTATCACCATGTCCACAAGACTGCCGTCATCGGCCATGGCCGCGACCGCTTCGAGGACGCCGCGGACGCCGGCATGCGGTGGGGCATGTTGCGCGGCGCCGGAGTACGGGTCGAGGCGACGACGGAGGTCGCGGAGGTCGGGTCGGAGGTCCTGGTGCATCTCGGCCCGATCGCGGCGCCGTGCCGGGTGGTGTACGTCGTCGATGAGCACGACGCCCGTGGGTTCGCGTACGGCACCCTGCCCGGCCACGCGGAATCGGGCGAGGAGCTGTTCCTGGTCCGCCACAATCCGGATTCGGGCGAGGTGACGGCGGTGGTCACCGCGTTCTCTCGGCACGCGACCTGGTGGAGCCGGCTGGGTTCGCCGGTGACGTCCCTGGTTCAACGGGTGGTGACCGGCCGGTATCTGAGGGCGCTGTAGGACGCGGTACTTGCGGTCCGGGTGAAAATGGACTGACGGTGGTTTTCTTCACCGATAATTACGGCTTGGCCGCGGGACCGAACGCGGCCGGCGCGTGATTGAGATCGACCGAGAAGGACTCCGCATGGTGATGGCGAAGGAACCCGAAGAACGCGAGGACGCGCATCTGCGCATCGCGGAGTTGGTGCGCGGGCTCTACAGCCGCCAGGACGCGGACACCGTCATCGCGGAGCTGGCCGAACACGCGGCTGTCGAGATTCCCGGTGCGCAGTACGCCGGCATCACCGTCACGCGCAAGTCGAAGAGCGTCGAAACCCCGGCCGCGACGCATCTGTATCCCATGCTGCTGGACAAGATCCAGCAGCGGCATCAGGAGGGCCCGTGCCTGACCGCGGCGTGGGAGAAGAAGGTCGTCTACGTCGCCGACCTTCAGACCGATGACCGGTTCCCGCGGTATCGACGAGATGCCTTGGCGGAGACCCCCATTCGCTCCATCATGGCGTTCCAGTTGTTCATCGAGGGCGAGACGATGGGCGCGCTCAACGTCTATTCGGAGGAACCCGACGCCTTCAGTGACGAGTCCAGGAGCCTCGGGCTGGTTTTCGCCGCCCATTCGTCGGTGGCCTGGAACGCCGCGCGCCGCGACGAACAGTTCAGACAGGCACTGGCGAGCCGGGACACCATCGGCCAGGCCAAAGGCATGATGATGGAACGCTACGGCGTCGACGCGGTGCAGGCGTTCGACCTGCTGCGCAAGCTATCTCAGGACTCCAACGTGCCGCTACTGAAGATCGCGAACGAGATCGTCGGCCAAACGCAATCCTGACCTCATCGCGAGATCACTCGCGGAACCTCCGGGTTCGCCGGATCGGTCCTCGGCCGCGGCACCTCAATGCTGTTCTCCTGCACGATGACCGGGTCACCGACCTTGACGTTGTCGAAGTACCACTCGGCATCTTCGGGGCTGAGGCTGATGCATCCGTGGCTGACGTTCTCGTGTCCGAGTGAGTTGATCGCCCACGGCGCCGAATGTACGAAGATGCCGCGGCTGGTCAGCCGGACGGCCCACTCCACATCCAGGAGGTAGCCGTCGTCCGCGTTGACGGGAATACCGACACTGCTCGAATCCATCATCACGTCGCGGTCCTTGCCCAATACGGGGAAAGTCCCTACGGGCGTCGGATATTCGGGCCTGCCCATCGAGGCCGGGAACACGCCGGGCTTGCCGAAGAAGGGACGGTGGTGCGGCGACGGGAGCTCGTGAGGCGGAACGCCGTCGATGGTGACGGTGAAGGTGTGTTCGGCGATGTTGGCGACGCCGACGACGGCGGGACCCGTGGCGATGTTGGTCTTGATACCGCCGACAGACAGCGCGATCGTGCTGTGCGCCGGCCAGAACTGGTCAGGGGCCCATTGAACGGTCTTGGCGTCAAGCCATTCGAACTTGCCCGTCATCGCGGGCGTCGAGGTGATGTCGAGCGAATGCTCGGCGAGGGCTCTGTCGACCACGGAGTCTTTGAACGTCACCACTACGGGATGCGCGATACCAACGACCTGCCCCTCCGCGGGCGCGATGGAGGCGATGGCGCTTCTCACCGTCTGGGCGGCGGCCGCCGAGCCTTGTCCGGCCGGCCCGGCCACCACACTTGTAGCGAGGACAACGGCGGCAAGAACACACCGAAGTACAGAACGCAATCTTGTTGCCTCTCTTGAAATTACAACGATGTCAATTATGATAGGTCAGCCCGAGCGCTTTACGACCAAGAGCGCGTAGGCAATTCGATTAAGTCTCCGTCACGGAACGGCCACGACGCGCTCAGGGCACGAATCGCTTGTGGACCAATGAATTTGGCCCGGCGACGAGTCTTGCTCGCCGCCGGGCCAAACCGGAGGGGCTATCCTCGGTGCGCCGTTAGGTCACGGGCCCGGGTGGAGTCGGCTGACCCGGAACGGGCGCACCTGGCGCCGGCGGGCGAGACGGGTCGCCCTTGCCCTTACCGGCGAGCCCGCCCATCTCCGTGAGCGGAGCGCCCACCACTGCCGGGGCGCCGCCCACGATCGGAGCACCGGCAACCGGCGGCACCAGAGGCGGTGGCACGACGGGCGGCACCAGTGGCGGTGGCACCAGCGGCGGCACCAGGGGCGGTGGCACGACGGGCGGCACCAGCGGCGGCGCGATGGGCGGCGGGCCGGGCAGTGCCATCGGCACACCGGCCATGTCGGTCAGCGGTGCGCAGACGGGTGCCCCCGGTGCTCCGGTGGGCGCCTGCCCGGTCGCCGATTCGACACATTCGTATCCCCCGGCCAGGGCAGTAGGACTCAGTGCGATCGCCACCCCAATGGCCGCACCTATCAATCCAGCCCCCACAGCTGCCGCGATGTTGACTCCTTTAAAGGTCGTCATCGACGTTGATCCCTCCACTCACGCTCACACTTTCGTTCAACCGAGGCAGCAGACCTTGCATGCCGTACGGAGGTCGCGTCCATACGACCGCGTTAATATCAGCAGGCAGTTGTCGACGACACGCCACGCCGCACCGCGCCGTTTCCAAATGGTGACCGGTTCGGCATGGTAGAGCCGCTTTCGAAGTCGCCCGAGGCCTCGATCCCTCCCCCACCTGGGGTTCTGGGCCACATCACCGTCGCCGCGTAGATAACGATCGGCAGATGCATTCAAAAGTCGCCGAAAGTTTCGGCCCCACTGACCACGGGCATCACTGTCGCTACAGGTCAAACAAGTCAGAGGTTGGTATGTGATGACGGTGGAATCGAGGCCGACTGCAGACGCGTCGATCGGCGAGTTAATGAGCCAGTTGTCGACGCAGACGTCGCGGCTGATCCGCGATGAAATGCGGTTGGCGCAGAAGGAATTTCAAGAATCGGCCAAACATGCCGGAATCGGTGCGGGACTGTTCAGTGTCGCGGGCTTGCTGGCCTTCTTCGGCGCGGCGACGTTGATCGCTGCGGGCGTGGCGGCGCTGTCCCTGGTGCTGGAGGTGTGGGCGGCGGCGCTGATCGTGGCGGCCGTGTTGTTCGTGATCGCAGGCATTGCGGCGCTGGTGGGACGCAAACAGGCCCAAGAGGTCACGCCGGCGGCACCCAAGACCGTCGAGACGGTGAAAGCAGACATCCAAGAGCTGAAGGACACACGGTCATGACTGCACCGAACCCACGCCCCGAGCCGGGCCCGGACGCGGGCGTCGACGACATTCAGGCCGATATCGAGCAGACGCGCCACGAACTGGGCGAGACGGTCGAGGCGCTGCAGGCCAAGCTGGATGTGAAGACGCGCGCCAAAGAGAAGGTCGACGAGACCAAGGAAAACGCCAAGGACAAGGCGGCCGAAACGAAGGACCGCGTCGTCGAAAAGGCGGACACGCTTCGGCATACGGCCACCGACAATCCGAAGCAGACGGTGCCGGTGGTGGCGATCGTTGCGATTCTTGCGGTGGTCGGAGTCGTCGTCTGGCGACGCAGGCGCTAGCTCTGTTGGGAACCGAAACGGAAGCGGCGGCCGGTGACGCGTCGAGGAAGCACGCGGACGTAGTGGTCCTTGGCGTGTGCTGTCCACGGCAGTAGGTGCGCGCGCCCGGCCTGCTCGAGGTCATCGTCATCGTTGACCGTTCGGGCGACGCCGCGGACGATCACGCTCCAGCCCTCGGCGGCGTTGTGGTCGTCGACCTCGAAGACCACGTCGTGGTTGACCGCGGTGCTGACCAGTTTGGTGCCCTGGGCGGTGCGGAACAGCAGCGTCCGGTTCTGGACGACGAAGTTCACCGGGAAGATCTCCGGGTGCCCCTCGGCGGTCGTGACGAGTCGCCCGAGCGACGCGCTGCCCAGGAGGTTCCAGCATTCGCTTTCGGGAAGAATCTCGCCGGGACGGTCGGCCTCAGACATGACGATTCCGGGACGGCGGATTGAGCACCAAGGGCATGGGGTCGAGTCTAGGGAGCGTGCAGAGCGCGCGCGTCGTTGAAGGGGTGGTCCCGGCTGGGTTCGAACCAGCGACCTTCCGCGTGTGAGGCGGACGCTCTCCCACTGAGCTACGAGACCGGAGAGTCGACCGAACGGCCGAACGACGTCGAAGACTAGCACGATCGAGGGTCACCCCCCGAATTCAGAGGCGGTTGTGGGATTCCGGTGCGCGTACGGGGATGCGAGCGTGCCGCGGCGCGCGACTTCGGCTCTCACGCGAGTCGTACCTGCTGTTTTGAGATATGAACGGGCAGAGACGCACCGGCGAACGTCGGGATTTGTGCAGCTACACTTTGGTGGACTATCGTCGTCCTTCGCGACGGGCGACGAGTCGTTCGTGGCGCGCGGATGTAGCGCAGTTGGTAGCGCATCACCTTGCCAAGGTGAGGGTCGCGGGTTCGAATCCCGTCATCCGCTCGAAGGTGCAGTGGCATCAACCCCAGCGGTGGAGTGGCCGAGTGGTGAGGCAACGGCCTGCAAAGCCGTGCACACGGGTTCGATTCCCGTCTCCACCTCAATGATGGTTCGGCGCGATTAGCTCAGCGGGAGAGCGCTTCCCTGACACGGAAGAGGTCACTGGTTCAATCCCAGTATCGCGCACCACAGTCTGTACAGCTCAGGCCCGGTTTCTACCGGGCCTTTGTTGTTCCGTGAACTAAACGTGAACTGGACAGCGAACGGCATGGCGGGCGTTCGACTCAGGTCGCAAGATCGGCCAGAAAGTCTCCGACACGGAAAGCACAGGAAACCTGCAGGCCATTCGGTGGGCGCGCAACCGTTTTGGCGCCGACATCACCTGGGCCGTTGAGGACTGCCGCAACGTGTCGAGACTCCTCGAACAAGACCTTGTGGCAGCTGGATATTCGGTCATCAGGGTGCCCACACGTTTGATGGCTCGTACCCGTGCCTGGGCACGCACCGTCGGCAAGTCCGATCCCATTGATGCACGGGCAATAGCACGGGCGGCGCTTCGCGAGCCGAACTTGCCGACCTGTCGGTTCCGGTCGAAAATTGAGCAGGTAGTTCCGGTCGAAAAGTGAGCACCCTTCAACGATTGGAGAGTGATCACTGTGGAGGATTGGGCTGAGATCCGCCGGTTGTATCGGTCGGAGAAGCTCTCGCAGGCCGAGATTGCCCGGCGGCTGGGCCTGGCCCGGAACACCGTGGCCAATGCCGTGCATTCGGACTCGCCCCCACGCTATGAACGCCCGCCGGTGACGACCTCGGCGTGGGTTCAGATCGAGCCGGCGGTGCGGGTGGTGTTGGCGCAGTATCCGACGATGGCCGCGACAGTGATCGCCGAGCGGGTGGGCTGGGCCGGTGGGCATTCCTGGTTCTCGGAGAACGTGGCGCGGATCCGCCCGGAGTACGCCCCGGTGGATCCCTGTGATCGGCTGGCGCATCGACCCGGTGAGCAGGTGCAGTGCGATCTGTGGTTCCCCGGCCAGCTGGTCCCAGATCATGCCGGGGTGTTGCGGTCGTTTCCGGTGCTGGTGATGGTCGCCGCCTATTCGAGGTTCATCTCCGCGGTGATGATCCCGTCGCGGGTCACCGGCGATCTGCTGGCCGGGATGTGGCAGCTGCTCTCCCAGCACATTGGTGCGGTTCCTCGGACCCTGCTGTGGGACAACGAATCCGGGATTGGGCAACGGGGTCGCCTGGCTGACGGGGTGGCCGGGTTCTGCGGAGTTTTGGGCACCCGGCTGATCCAGGCCCGCCCCTACGATCCCGAAACCAAAGGGCTGGTGGAGCGGGCCAACGGCTATCTGGGTTCCTCGTTCCTGCCGGGCCGGCGGTTCGCCTCGCCGGCCGACTTCAACACCCAGCTCAACGACTGGCTGGCGGTGGTGGCCAACCCGCGCCGTCACGCCGCCACCAAGGCGATCCCCGCCGAAGCGCTGAGTGCTGATCGGGCCGCGATGGCGGCGCTGCCACCGATGGCTCCGACGACGGGCACCACGGTGAGCACCCGGTTGGGCCGCGACTACTACGTCAGCATCGGCGGTAATGCCTACTCGGTGCATCCCGAGGCGATCGGACGGATGATCACCGTGGCCGCAAGTCTGGATCGGGTGCTCGCCCGTTGCGGTGACCGCGTGGTCGCCGACCATGAAAGATGCTGGGGTACAGGGGCTCTGGTTGCAGAGTCCGAGCATGTCCAGGCGGCTTCGGTGCTGCGGGAGAACTTCCGCAATCGGCCGACGGTGACCAGTCATCTCGACGTCGAGGTCCAAGTCGCCGACCTGAGGGCCTACGACGCGGCGTTTGGGACCGGGGAGGAGGTCGCCTGATGGCCACCAAACACACCCCCGCACCCGGTGAAGCCGACAAGCTCATCGCCCACCAGTCCCGACTCCTCAAAGCGCCGCGGATCGCCGCGCACTACCACCGGCTGGCCGAACAAGGCCGGGCAGCCAACTGGTCGCTGGAGGACTACCTGGCCGCAGTCTTGGCCGTGGAGTCCAACGCCCGCGCCGAATCCGGTGCCCGCCAACGCATCCGCTATGCCGGTTCCCGGCGATCAAGACGATCACCGATTTCGACTTCACCGCCCAACCCCATGTCGACCGCGCTCAGATCGCCCGCCTCGAGG
>NZ_LZJE01000381.1:0-24742 GCF_001666865.1 Mycobacterium sp. E136 | reverse complement strand
CGCGCGGCGCTGTAGGCGGCGTTGGACGCGACGTAGCGGTCGAGGATGACGACGTCGTAGGCGGTCTGCAGGCGTTTGACCTCGGCCTTGGCGCGCGCACGGTCGAGCGCGAACAGGACGGCCATCGCGTAGACCGAGTCGGCCAGGTCGCCGTGCGAACCGTGCAGCGCCTCGGCGGCCACGTCGGCCTCCACGGACTGGCCGTAGCGGGGAAACGCCAGGCTGGCCACCGTCCTGCCATTGGTCTCGAACGCGGTTCGCAGCCCGTTGGTCAGCGTGCGTTTGCCCGCGCCGTCGACGCCTTCGATGACCATCAGCACGGCTGTGAGACTAGCTTGCCGCTCCCTTCGGAGTTCCTGTGTAACCGCTTGGGACGGCGTGCGGGTCGAGCGCGACGGCAACAGACTGGCAAACAACGCAAACCGTCCAGGGAGTCACCGCAATGCCCAACATCCGCAGGTCAGTCCCCCTTTCACTGGCCACCCTCGTCGGGGCGGCCGGAGCCGCAGCGCTGCTAATCGCCCCGCTCGCCCAGGCCGACACGAATTCCGATGCGGGACCGGCGAATTGCTCCACCGCCGATCTCGAAGGCGTGCGCGCCGGCGTCGACGCGTCGACGTCGGCGTACCTGTTCACCCATCCCGACCTGAACTCGTACATGAGCACGCTACGGGGTCTCTCGCGTGAGCAGGTCGCCGCGCGCGTGACGACCTACATGGCCGACCATCCGCAGGAAAGCGCCGAGATGGCCGGGATCCGCCAGCCGCTCGTCGATCTGAAGAACCACTGCGGCGCAACGGCCGTGCCCTGACTCAGAAGCGTCCGCAGTTCGACGCCGTCGGCACGCCCTTGAACCGGTCGGCAATCCAATGCATGGCGGGTTCGCCGTCGACCAGCATTGGCAGGCCGTGGTTGACCATCGCCTTGTTGAGGAACGGCGGCTGTTCGTTGGTGCGCGCCTCGACGTCGGCGCCCTGCGCACACCAGTCGCGGCCCATCTGCATCGCAGGGGCCCACGGGACCAGCGGGTCATATCGGTTGGCGTTGATCAGAACGGGCGCATTGGGTTTCATGCGACCCAGCTTCTGCTCATCGAACAGCGACGTGAACGGCTCCTGTTCGACGAGATGAAAAATGTCCTGATTGAAGTACGGCTGCAGGTGCCGGAACATGAACTTGGTCAGCGTCTCGGCGACGCACTGGTCCTGCACCTTGTAGAGGAGGTCGGTGCCGCGCGGGGTCAGCGTCGCCCGGATGGCCGCCTCGTGTTCGGGGTATGCCGCGATCACGCCGTTCAGCGCATAACCCACGGCGCCGATCAGCATGCTGCCGTCGATGAACGGGAACAGCGCCTTCAGGTCGGCGGGCGGCGCACCGGCATAAGAGCCGACCACGTTGAGTTCCGGGGCGTACGACTCGGCCATCTCGGCTGCCGACGCCGCGGCGCCGCCGCCTTGCGAGTAGCCCCAGAACGCCAGCGGACCGTCCGGCGTCAGCGAGGTATCGGGCAGGTTCTTCGCGGCGCGGGCGGCGTCGAGCATCGCATGTCCCTGGGAAACTCGGTTCGCATAAGTGTGTAAGCCGGGCGTACCCAGGCCCTCGTAATCGGTCATGACGATCGCGAACCCGCGCGCGACCATCGTCGCGACGAACAACTCCTCGTAGTTGAACGCGATGTCGAGATACGGCGACCAGTGGATGCCCTGGTTGAACTGCCGCGACGGCGCGCACTGGTCGCCCTGGCCCTGGGTGCCGGGACCGTAGACGATCAGAGGGCGTGGCCCGCCGAACGGCCACGGCGCGTGCGGTTCGAAGTACGTACCGGTGACGACGTCCGGATTGCCCCGAGCGTCGTTGCTGCGGTACATGATTCGCGTGCCTTCGGCCATGATCATGCCGAGTTCGCCGGACGGTTCGAGCACCAGGCGCGACGGCTCCGTGCGGATCAGGTCGCCGGGCTTGCCCGGCGGCAACGGGTCCGGTGGCGTGTAGAACGCCTGGTATTCGTCCTCGTTGAAGATGGGGTTGTGATCGTCGATGGTCGGATCGTCGGCGGATGCGGGTGGCGAAATCCCCACAACGGAGATCATGAGGGCGATCGCGATTCCGAGGATGCGGCCCACCGGTCGGACGTTAGCAACGAAACTGGTTCCATGAGGCCCGTTTCCGCCTCAACACGTCGTGAACCCGATGAGTTCGAGCGTCGACGCGAGTCTGTTTCGCCGAACCCATTCGCTACCAGGAGGCAGACGCATGACGACACATCCGGTCGGAACGCGCGAACAGTGGCGCGCGGCGTACGAACAACAGCTGGCCCAGGAGAAGGAGCTGACCCGCAGGGCCGCCGAGCTCGCCAGGCAGCGGCAGGCGCTGCCATGGGTGCGGGTCGACAAGCCGTACGAGTTCGACACCACGTCCGGGCGGCGCACACTGGCCGAACTGTTCGACGGCCGATCACAGTTGATCGTGCGGCATTTCATGCACGGGCCGAACACGCCGGAGGGCTGCCCGGGCTGCACCTTCGAGACCGACAACCTGGTCGGCGCGGTACCGCACCTGGCGCACAGGGACGTGACGTTCATCTTGTCGTCACGCTCCCCGCTTCTGGTGCTCAGCGCCTACAAGCAGCGGATGGGCTGGGATATCGAGTGGGTGTCCTCAGGCGGCAGCGATTTCGACGCCGACTTCTTCGGCTATATGCATGTTCCGACGCCGCGTCGCGACTTCGGCAAGGGCAGCGGCAGCATGCTCGACGTCATGGAGCTGATGGCGCTCAGTTGCTTCGCCCTGGAGGACGGCGTGGTGTACCACACTTACTCGACCTACGACCGCGGCACCGAGGCACTCAACGCCACCTGGCAGCTGCTCGATCGCGCGCCCAAAGGCCGCGGCGAGGATTTCTCCGACTGGCCGCGCAAACGCGACGAGTACCCGGCATAGGGTTCAGACGCGCAACTGCGGGGAGATCGCAGAATTCGAAAGGATCGCGATCTCCCCGCAGCTTCGGTGAGGACGTGATCAGTAGCGGTAGTGCTCCGGCTTGTACGGGCCCTCGACGTCGACGCCGATGTACTCCGCCTGCTCCTTGCTGAGCTTGGTCAGCTGGCCGCCGAGTGCCTCGACGTGGATGCGCGCAACCTTCTCGTCGAGATGCTTGGCCAACCGGTAGACCGCGTTGTCGTACTCGTCGTTCTTGGTCCACAGCTCGATCTGCGCGATGACCTGGTTGGAGAAGCTGTTGCTCATCACGAACGACGGGTGGCCCGTCGCGTTGCCCAGGTTGAGCAGACGCCCCTCGGACAGCACCACGATCGACTTACCGTCGTCGAAGATCCACTGGTCGACCTGCGGCTTGATGTTGAGCTTCTTCGCGCCCGAACGCTCCAGGGCGGCCATGTCGATCTCGTTGTCGAAGTGGCCGATGTTGCCCAGGATCGCCTGGTCCTTCATCGCCCGCATGTGATCGAGCGTGATGATGTCCTTGTTGCCCGTCGCGGTGATGACGATGTCGGCCTCGCCGATCCCGTCCTCGACGGTCACCACGTCGAACCCGTCCATCAGCGCCTGAAGCGCGTTGATCGGGTCGATCTCGGTGACCGCGACGCGCGCGCCCTGCCCGGCCAGCGATTCCGCGCAGCCCTTGCCGACGTCGCCGTAGCCGCAGATCAGCACCTTCTTGCCGCCGATCAGGACGTCGGTGCCGCGGTTGATGCCGTCGATCAGCGAGTGCCGGGTGCCGTACTTGTTGTCGAACTTGCTCTTGGTGACCGAGTCGTTGACGTTGATCGCCGGGAACGGCAGCTCACCGGCGGCCTCGAACTGGTACAGGCGCAGCACGCCCGTCGTCGTCTCCTCGGTGACGCCCTTGACCGACTCCGCGATCTTGGTCCACTTGTTCTTGTCGGTCTCGAAGCGCTTGCGCAGCACGCCGAGAAAGACCTTCCACTCCGCCGGATCGTCGTCCTCGGCCGGCGGGACCACGCCCTGCTTCTCGTACTGCGCGCCGCGCAACACCATCATCGTGGCGTCGCCGCCGTCGTCGAGGATCATGTTCGCCGGTTCGCCCTCCCAGGTGAGCATCTCCTCGGCGGCCCACCAGTACTCCTCGAGCGTCTCGCCCTTCCACGCGAAGACCGGGGTGCCCTTGGGCTCCTCCGGCGTGCCGTGCGGGCCGACGACGACGGCCGCGGCCGCGTGGTCCTGGGTGGAGAAGATGTTGCACGACGCCCATCGAACCTCGGCGCCGAGCGCCACCAGCGTTTCGATCAGCACCGCTGTCTGCACGGTCATGTGCAGCGAGCCCGAGATACGCGCGCCCTTGAGCGGCTGCACGTCGTGGTACTCCTCGCGCAGCGCCATCAAGCCGGGCATCTCGTGCTCGGCCAGGCGGATCTCCTTGCGGCCGTAGTCAGCGAGAGACAGGTCGGCGACCTTGTAGTCGATCCCGTTGCGGGAGTCGGCTTTCAGCTCAGTCATGTAGAGCCCCTTTTCGTTCGTCATTGCCTATGAGCAGTGCCTATGAGCGCACAGATGTGCGCACGGCGACATCTGAGTAGACATCCATAGCCTGCGGGCTCGCGGGACAGGCGCGTGCGGTTGAACCAGCCGTGGCGCTCTGACAGCTAAGGAATATCGATAACACCGTAGCGTTCGGCGAACGGTGTCATCAATCGGGCCAGGTCACGTGCCACATCATGGTCGGCTTCGGGCGGCATCGAGACATAGCTCATCGCCAGCCGGACGATGGCCCTGGCCAGCACGCCGGCGTCCTCGTCGCTGGCCTTCACCCAGCTGTCGATGAACGTCTGCGTCAGCCGCTGGCTGCAATGGGTGATGATCGGCCCGCTGTCGGTGGTGATGAGCTGTAACAGGTCCGGTTTGGCCTCACCGGTCAGCAGTGAGATCACCAGCGGGTCGGCGGCGGACTCGGTGAAGAAGTCGCGGAAGCCCTGGCTGAACGCCGCGAAGACGTCGCCGACGTTGCCTTCGATGGCGTCGTCGATCTGGTCGACCAGCCGGTCGGCCAACCGCATCGCGTACGCCTGGGCCAAACCCTGGCGCGAGCCGAATTCGTTGTAGATGGTCTGGCGGCTGATGCCGGCGGCCTTGGCGACGTCGGACAGGGTGATCGCCGACCAGTCGCGGGTGAGCAGCAGTTCGCGCATCCCGTCGAGAATGGAATCGCGCAGCAACGCCCTCGACGCTTCGGCGTAGGGGATGCGCTGCGCGGTCCGGCGCGGGCTGTTCACACGCGCGAGACTAGTCGTCACGGACGGGCGACCTCGACCATCTCGAAGTCGGACTTGGCCGCGCCGCAGTCCGGGCAGCTCCAGTCGTCGGGGATATCGTCCCAACGCGTGCCGGGGGCGATACCGTCCTCCGGCCAGCCCTTCTCCTCGTCGTACTCGAATCCGCACTGCACGCAGACGAACAGTTTGTAGTCCATCACTTCACCTTCTTCTTTCTTCAGTTGACTCTGCGCTCACGGCGAGGATCACTCGCACTTCCGCGCCGTGGGCGCAGAGTCAACGGGTAAGGGGTTCGAAGTCGACCTTCTCGCGCACAGCGCAATCGGGGCAGCTCCAGTCTTCGGGAATGTCGCTCCATTGCGTTCCGGCCGGAAAGCCTTCCCGCGGAGCCCCTTTCGTTTCGTCGTAGACGTAGTCACAGCCCGGGCAGCGGTAGGCGTTCACGCGAGCACCCCGTGGCGGGCCAGCACCTTGTCGCGCACGCGGGGGTGCACGTTCACGCGGGTGATGTCACCGTCGTAGTGGTCGAGCACCCGGTGGTCCATCACCCGGCGCCACAGCGCCGGGACGTACGTCAGCGCGATCATCGACGCGTAGCCGCTCGGCAGGTTCGGCGCGCCCTCCATGCTGCGCAGCGTCTGGTAGCGGCGGGTCGGGTTGGCGTGGTGATCGCTGTGTCGCTGCAGGTGATACAGGAACAGGTTGGTCACGACGTGATCGGAGTTCCAGCTGTGCACCGGCGCGCAACGCTCGTAGCGGCCGCTCTCGGTTTTTTGCCGCAGCAGACCGTAGTGTTCGAGGTAGTTCACGGTCTCGAGCAACGTGAAGCCGAACAACGCCGAGATGACGATGTAGGGGAGCAACGCCCATCCGAACACCGCGATCAGCGCGCCGTAGAACACGATCGACATCGCCCAGGCGTTGAGGACGTCGTTGCTCCGGTGCCACCTGCTCTTGCCCGCCCGCTCGAGTCGCTTGGCTTCCAGCTCCCACGCCGACTTCAGCGACCCGAACACGCTGCGCGGCAAGAACTCCCAAAAAGTCTCGCCGAAGCGGGCCGACGCCGGGTCCTCGGGCGTGGCGACGCGGACGTGGTGGCCGCGGTTGTGCTCGATGTAGAAGTGGCCGTAGCACGTCTGCGCCAACGTGATCTTGGCCAGCCACCGCTCGAGCGAGTCCTTCTTGTGCCCCATCTCGTGGGCGGTGTTGATCCCGACCCCGCCGAGCAGACCGACCGAGAGCGCCAGGCCGATCTTGGCCGGCCAGCCCAATCCACCGTCGAAGCCGAGCCAACTCAGATCCGATGCGGTGAACAGGTAGGCGCCGACGATCACGCTGGCGTACTGGAACGGGATGTAGGCGTAGGTGCAATAGCGGTAGTACTTGTCGTTTTCGAGTCGCTCCATCACCTCGTCGGGCGGGTTCTGCCCGTCCGGGCCGAACTTCAGGTCCAGCGCCGGCAGCACGATGTACAGCAGGATCGGCCCGATCCAGAACGGCACCTGCGCCGCGGCGTGCCAACCCCACTGGTTCAAAGCCCACACCAGCGGCAGCATCACGAACAGCGCCGTCGGCGCGATCAAGCCCATCAGCCACAGGTAGCGCTTCTTGTCACGCCATTCGATGGCGTCGAGATCCGATGTCTGCGTGGTCACTGCCGAGCCTCCTGAAGTGAGTGCTGTCGTGTCTGAGCTTGACTATAGGAGACCATTTGTCGGTTGTCTAGACACAGAGCTATCTTTTGTAAAGCCCGACGGCCGCGAGCGCGCACCCTTGTACGGTTTCGGACCCGAAATCTGTACAAGGCTGCGCGCTCGGCAGCGGGGTTACTAGGCGGTGGTGATGGATTCGCGTTCGCGGCGGCCCAGCACCGAATGGCGGCGGCCGTAGACGAAGTAGAGCGCGACGCCGATCGCCATCCAGATGAGGAAGCGGATCCACGTCAGCGCGGTGAGGTTCAGCATCAGCCAGACGCAGGCGACGATCGAGGCGATCGGCAGCCACGGCACGCCGGGCACCCGGAACCCGCGCTCCAGGTCGGGCCGCGAGCGTCGCAGCACGATCACGCCGGCGGACACCAGCACGAACGCGAACAGCGTGCCGATGTTGACCATCTCCTCGAGCTTGTCGATCGGGAACACCGAGGCGGTGATCGCGACGACCACGCCGACGATCAACGTGATGCGCACCGGCGTTCCGTGGCGACCGGTCTTGGCCAGCGAGCGGGGCAACAACCCGTCGCGTGACATCGCGAAGAACACCCGCGTCTGCCCGAGCACCAACACGATCACCACCGTGGTCAGGCCGGCCAGCGCGCCGATCGAGATCACCTTCGCCGCCCAGTCGATTCCGTTGGCGCTGAACGCCGTTGCGAGGTTGGCCTTCTCCCCCGCCGCGCGCAACTCGGTGTAACGCACCATGCCGGTCAGGACGACCGACACCGCGACGTAGAGCACCGTCACGATCGCGAGCGAGGCCAGGATGCCCCGGGAGACGTCGCGCTGCGGGTTCTTGGTCTCCTCCGCGGTGGTGGCCACGACGTCAAACCCGATGAACGCGAAGAACACGATCGAGGCGCCGGCCAGCAGGCCGTACCACCCGTAGCTGCTGCCTTCGGCGCCGGTGATCAGGGACAGCAGCGACTGGTCAGTGCCCCGTCCGCCCTCACCCGATTCCGCGGGCGGGAGGAACGGCGAGTAGTTGGAGGCCTTGATGTAGAACGCGCCGACCGCGACGACCAGCAGCACCACCCCCACCTTTATCACGGTGATCGCCAGGCTGACCCCGGCCGAGAGCTTGGTGCCGATGGCGAGGATCACGGTGACGAACGCGATGATCAGCAGGGCGCCCCAATCCAGTTGCAACCAACCGAATTCCGCCGTTCCGCCGCCGAAGTTGAATACCTCGCCGAGGTAACTCGACCACCCTTTCGCGACGACGGCCGACGCGACCGCGAACTCGAGGATCAGGTCCCATCCGATGACCCAGGCGACGAACTCCCCGAACGTCGCGTAGGAGAACGTGTATGCGCTGCCGGCGACCGGCACCGTCGAGGCGAATTCGGCGTAGCACAGCGCCGCCAACCCGCAGGCGATCGCGGCCAGCACGAACGAGATCGATATCGCCGGGCCGGTGAGGTTGCCGGCTGTCGAGGCGGTGATGGTGAAGATGCCCGCGCCGATCACCACCGACACCCCGAACACGGTGAGGTCCCACCAGTTCAGGTCTTTGCGCAGGCGGGTGTCGGGTTCATCGGTGTCGGCGATGGACTGCTCCACCGACTTCGTCCGCCGAGCCATCGCAGGTCCTCCTGGTTGGGTCCGTTCGCGCAATCTACCGAGTACCGTGCACCCAATGGGGCGGAGTTATAAACACGTAGCTGTCATCGGGGGAAGTCTCGCGGGGATGTGCGCGGCCCGGGTGCTCTCCGACGTCAGCGACCGGGTCACCGTCTACGAGCGCGACGACCTGCCCGAAGACCCCACCAACCGCGCCGCGGTGCCCCAGGGCCGCCACGTTCACCTGTTGATGGCCCGCGGCGCAGAGGAGTTCGAAAGCCACTTCCCGGGGTTGCTGGCCGACATGGTCGCCGACGGCGTGCCGATTCTGGAGAACCGGCCTGACTGCATCTACTTCGGCGCGGCCGGGCATGTGCTCGGCACGGCCCATCGGCTGCGCGACGAGTTCACCGCCTACGTGCCGAGCCGCCCGCAACTGGAATGGCAGATCCGCAAGCGGGTGAAGGGCATCGCCAACGTCGACATCGTGCACGCCGCCGTCACCGAACCCG
The DNA here is from genome assembly GCF_001666865.1 of Mycobacterium sp. E136. Classification (NCBI taxonomy): domain Bacteria; kingdom Bacillati; phylum Actinomycetota; class Actinomycetes; order Mycobacteriales; family Mycobacteriaceae; genus Mycobacterium; species Mycobacterium sp. E136. The sequence goes on along the minus strand of NZ_LZJE01000381.1, from coordinate 15,703 downwards.
TCTACGACGCGGGACGGGTAACGGGCGTGCTGCTCGACAGCGGCGAGGCCGTCGACGCCGATCTGGTCGTCGACGCCACCGGTCGGGGCACGCGGCTGCCCGCATGGCTGGAGAAGTGGGGCTTCGAACGTCCCGCGGAGGAGACCGTCGACGTCGGTATCGCGTACGCCAGCCATCAGTTCCACGTTCCCGCCGGTCTACTGGCCGAAAAGGTCGTGGTCGCGGGCGCCTCGCGGACCCAGCCGCTCGGCATCGGGATGCTGTTCTACGAGGACGGCAATTGGAACGTCACCACCTTCGGCATCGGCAAGGTGCCGCCGCCCCAGACCGTCGAGCAGATCCTCGCCCTGGCCGATGAGATCCTGCCGCCGCACGTCTCGTCTGCGCTGCGACAGGCCACTCCGCTCGGCGAGATGGCGTTCCACCGCTATCCGACCAGTCGGTGGCGCCGCTACGACGCCCTGGAACGCTTCCCCGAGGGCATCATTCCGTTCGGCGACGCCGTCGTCAGCTTCAACCCGACCTTCGGCCAGGGCATGACGATGACGGCGATCCAGGCGAGCAACCTGCGGGCCGTACTGCAGTCCGGCGACCCTGACGTGGCGGGACGACTCGCGAAGGCCACGGCCAAGACGACGTGGCCGGTCTGGATGATGACCACCATCGGTGACCTGACACTGCACAACGCGACTGGCGAGGCCAAGTGGTGGTACAAGCCGGTCGGTGGGCTGTTCGACCAGTTCCTGGGCGCCGCAGAGACCGATCCCGTGCTCGCCGAATGGTTTCTACGCCGGTTCAGCCTGCTCGACAGCCTCTACATGGTCCCGTCGCCGAAGCTGGTCGGCCGCACCATCGGGCACAACCTGCGGCTGTGGCTGGCGGAGAAACGCACGGCCCGGCGTCGGTCCGGGGTACTGCAGACGGCTTGAGATCCGGACGAGCGGTAGCTTCGTCACCATGACGGGGACGCGATGAGCGCAGGACTGTTCGGGCTTCTCGACGATGTCGCGGTGCTGGCGAGGATGGCCGCCGCATCGGTCGACGACATCGGCGCGGCCGCGGGACGGGCGACCGCCAAGGCCGCCGGCGTCGTCGTCGACGACACCGCCGTGACGCCGCAGTACGTCCACGGCCTGGCCGCAGAGCGCGAGTTGCCGATCATCAAGCGCATCGCGATCGGATCGCTTCGCAACAAGCTGGTCTTCATCCTCCCCGCGGCGCTACTGCTCAGCCAGTTCGTGCCGTGGCTGCTGACGCCGCTGTTGATGCTCGGCGCCACGTACCTCTGCTACGAGGGCGCGGAGAAAGTGTGGGGCCGCATTCGGGGCCATGACCACCACGCCGCGCCGGTCGCCGGTTCGGGCGCGGACGCCGAGAAATTCATGGTCACCGGCGCCATCCGAACCGACTTCATCCTGTCGGCGGAGATCATGGTGATCGCGCTCAACGAGGTCGCCGACCAGTCGTTCTGGCCGCGGTTGATCATCCTGGTCTTCGTCGCCATCGTCATCACCATCGCGGTGTACGGCGTCGTCGCCGGCATCGTGAAGATGGACGACATCGGCCTTCGGCTGGCCCAGCGCAGTTCGAAGTTCGCGAAGAAGGTCGGCCGCGGCCTGGTGGCCGGAATGCCGAAATTGCTTGCGGCGCTGTCGTTGATCGGCACGATCGCGATGTTGTGGGTGGGCGGCCACATCCTGTTGATCGGGACCGACGAGCTGGGCTGGCACCTGCCATACAGCCTCGTGCACCACCTCGAGGAGAGCGTGCACCATGCCGTCGGCGGCATCGGCGGGGTGCTGGCGTGGCTGGTCAACACCGCCGCGTCGGCGGTCGTCGGGCTACTGGTAGGCGCGGTCGTCCTCGAGGTGGTGCACGTGCTGCCGTTCGGCAAGCGCAGCAAGGACGACGCGGCGCACTGAGCGTTAGATACCGACCGTCGCCCGGAACAGCTTCGTCGGTTCCGTCGCGGCGAGCCTAATCGGCCCCTCGTCGGCGGGCACCCACGCCGCGGACCCCCGGTTCAGGGTGACGGTGCCGCCCTTGGCGTGTACGACGGTCGAGCCCTCGGCACAGAGAAGAAGCTGCGGGCCGTCGTGGCGCGTCGGCGCGTCGATCTCGTGGCCGAGGCGCTCACCCTCGATGTGCAGCACCGACAGCGAGAATTCCTGCGCCGGCGTGTGATACACCCACTCGATACCGTCTTCGACCTTCTCCGGGCAAACCACCAAGTCCTCGGCGGGGGTGAAGTCGAGCACGCGCAACAACTCCGGGACGTCGACGTGCTTGGGAGTCAGCCCACCACGTAACACGTTGTCGGAGTTGGCCATCACCTCGACGCCCACACCGCTGAGGTAGTTGTGCAGGTTGCCCGCAGGGAGGTAGATACCCTCGCCGGGCTTCAACGTGATGCGGTTGAGCAACAGGGAAGCCAGCACGCCGGCGTCGCCGGGATACCGTTCGCCGAGTTCGAGCACCGTCTTGGCCTCGGCGGCGAATTCGCTTGCGCCCGAACGCACATACTGAATGGCACCGTCGATCACGGCGGGCACCAGGACGTCGAGGTCTGGTTGCGGTGCGGTGATCCAGGTCGTGAACAACGCGCGCAGCCCGTCACCGTCCGGTTGACCCGAGAGCAGGTTGACGAACGGATCGAGGTCGCTGACCTCCAGCGCCCGCATCAGCTCGATGGTGCGCGCGACGGGCCGGAAGCCGGCCAGCGCCTCGAACGGGCGTACGGCGACGATCAATTCGGGTTTGTGGCTGGGATCGCGGTAGTTGCGGTTGGGCGCCGAGACGGGGATGCCGAGCTTGTTCTCGCGTTCATAACCCTCGACCGCCTGCTCGGCGCTGGGATGCGCCTGCAGCGACAACGGTTCGTCGGCGGCCAACACCTTGACCAGAAACGGCAGCGTATCGCCGAAGCGCGCACAGACCGCCGCGCCCAGCTGCCCCTCGGGATCATCGTGCAGGGCGTCGAGCAGTGAGCGCTCCCCGTCGGCGGTCTCCAGCATGGCCGGGTCACCGGGATGGGCGCCGAACCACAGTTCGGCCTCGGGATGCGCTGTGGGACTTGGCCTTCCAGTGAACTCGGCAATGTCCGTGCGGGACCCCCAGGCATAGGTCCGCACCGCTCCGCGTAGCAAGTGCACTTGGCTAACCTCGAACTAGTTTCAGGTAGACGGCGGTCATCTCCAAGCGGACGGCGAGCATCGCCAGTTGTTGCTCCAGGCTGCCCGCCGCCGTCGACGCATCCGGTACCGCCGCTGCCTCCGGCAGTTCCGGTACGTCCTGCGCGCTGATCACGTCGACGTCGTCCATATCCGCCGCCCGGGCCGCGACGAACGACCGCTCCGCATCGGTGGTCAACACCAGCGTCCGCATCCGGCGCGGAAGCGGACCGTCGAGCTGTTCGTCGTGAAAGATCGACCGCTCCCGATCCGCTACCGACGCACCGGCTCTCAGCATGGCCAGCGCGTCTCCGAAGCCCACGGCGGCGACCACCCGTTGGGCGATGCGCAGAAGAATCGCCGCACAGTGCCGAGCCAGCGTCAGCGTCGCCGCGCTGTCGCCGGCCAGCACCACGTCGCGGTCCGCCATCCGCTCGGCCAGCGTCTTGGCCGGGTTGGTGAACAGTTCGCGGTTCGCGCTGTTGCGAAGCGCCTCGGCGTCGAGTTCGTCGGCCAGCGCCTCGAGGTCGACGTGCATGGTCGGATCGACCACGGCCAGCGTCGCGAGGCCGGCGGCGAGGTAGCGCACGAATCCGAATTCGTCGAGCACCCACATCCGCGGCGCCAGCACCGCCGCCCTGCCCGCGGCGACGTCGCGCAGCGGCCCCTCGTACGGTGCGACGACCGCCACGCGGGCACCGCGTCGAACTCCGGTGGCGGCGGCGTTCACCAACGCGGGATCGCCAGGGTCGTCGCCGGCGACGACGAGGACGTCGAGCGGACCGATCCACGGCGGCACCTCTGCGGCGACGACGATGGGCGCGGCCACCGAAGCCCCCCAGCCCGACGCCAATAGCGATCCCGCCGTCTCCGCGTTGCCACGCCCGGCAACCCAGATCACCGTGCGGGGCGCCCCGTCGGCGCGCAGCGATTCGAGTTCGCCCTCCGCGAGCGCGGCGGAGGTGGCGCGAACCTGTGCGCCGGCCATCGCGGCGGCGCGCAGCAGACCCTCGCGGTCGGCGCCGAGCAGGCCGTCGACGTCGTCGAGGTCGATGGTCGCGGCCGAGGACGGACCCGAAGTCACGTCGCCACCTCGGAATTCGACGGCACCCGCGCGCGCACGGTGTCGGAGACCTGTCCGACGATCTTGTCGACCTCGTCGGTGCTGCGGGCTTCCACGTTGAGCCGGAGCAACGGCTCGGTGTTGGACATCCGCAAGTTGAACCATGTGCCCTCGCCCAGGTCGACGGTCACCCCGTCGAGGTGGTCGATCGAATGGATCCGAGTGCCGAACGCCTTGAGCACATCGTCCACACATCGCTCGGCGTCGGTGACCGTGAAGTTGATCTCGCCGGACGCCTCGTAGCGCTGGTAGTCGGCCATCATGTCCGATAGCGGCCGGTCTTGTTCGCCGAGCGCGGCCAGCACGTGCAGCGCGGCGAGCATGCCGGAGTCGGCGCCCCAGAAGTCGCGGAAGTAGTAGTGCGCCGAATGCTCGCCACCGAAGATCGCTCCGGTGTCGGCCATCAGCGCCTTGATATAGGAGTGGCCCACGCGGCTGCGCACGGGCGTGCCGCCCCGCTCCGTCACCAGTTCGGGCACTGCCCGCGAGGTGATCAGGTTGTGAATCACCGTGGCGCCGATCTCTCTGCCGAGTTCCCGCGCGGCGACCAACGCGGTCACCGCTGACGGCGAGACCGGATGCCCCTTCTCGTCGACGACGAAACACCGGTCGGCGTCGCCGTCGAAGGCCAATCCGATGTCGGCGCCGGTCTGCACGACGTGAGACTGCAGATCGGTCAGGTTGGCCGGGTCCAAGGGGTTGGCCTCGTGGTTGGGAAAGGTGCCGTCGAGTTCGAAGTACAGCGGCGCCAGCGTGATCGGGGCGATCGGGCCCAGCACCGCGGGGGTGGTGTGGCCGGCCATGCCGTTGCCCGCATCGACGGCAACCTTGAGCGGACGCATGTCGGCCAGGCTCACCAGCGAGCGCAGAAACTCGCCGTAGTCGGCCAGCACGTCGCGGTCGCTGAGGGTGCCGGGCGCGCCGTCGTAGCCGGGGACACCTGCGATCACCTCGTCGGCGATGGTCGACAGCCCGGTGTCCTTGCCCACCGGTTTGGCCCCGGCCCGGCAGAGCTTGATGCCGTTGTAGGCGGCCGGATTGTGGCTGGCGGTGAACATCGCACCTGGGCAGTCCAGCAGGCCCGACGCGAAGTACAACTGGTCGGTCGAGGCGAGGCCGATCCGCACCACGTCGAGGCCCTGCGCGGTCACCCCGTCGGCGAAAGCCGCGGCCAGTGCGGGCGAACTGGCCCGCATGTCGTAGCCGACGACCACTTGCGATGCGCCGTCGCGGACGAGGCGCGCGAAGGCGCCGCCGACGTCGGCGACGAACGGCTCGTCGAGTTCCGTTCCGACCAGGCCGCGCACGTCATAGGCCTTGATGACGCGATGAACCGCCGCGGCGGGCCGGGACGGCGATGAGCGCTTGCGCGAAGAGCGCACGGGTAGGGACTCCTTGTGACACGGACAACTACTGGCGCCAGCCTAACCGTCCGGGCAGACGTGCAGGCCGTCTAGTCCGTGGGGTCCGGCAGTACGCGCAGATGGCCTCGGCGGCGGCCGTTCGACTCCGGTCGCCGGGCGGGCGGCGCCATCAGCGAACCGCCCGGGGTTCCGGTGACGGGGTCGGAGAACCCGGTGGCCACCCGGTTGATCGGCGGAGCGACATCACGCCCCTCCCGGACCGCATCCGCGAGCGCGACCAGGTCGTCTTCGTCGGGGTGAGAAGGCAACGGGCCAGCGTGACGCACGAGTTCCCAACCGCGAGGGGCGGTGACGCGGCCGGCGTGCACGACACACAGGTCCCAAGAGTGCGGTTCGGCCACCGTCGCGAGGGGACCGACGACCGCAGTGGAGTCGGCGTAGACGAATGTCAGCGTCGCGACCGCATAGTGCGGACACCCGGGCCGGCAACAGCGACGGGGAACGTTCACAGCGGAAGGCTATCGTGGCCGCACTCCGCTTGCCGCCGGACACGCGCAGCCTGCGGACGGCCGATCTCGAACCGTTACGATCCAGTTCATCCCGCACGAAAGGAGCACCCCAGCGGTGGCCAAGCGTGGACACCTGCGCTCGCGCCGGGGCCGCGAGATGCGCGGGCCGTTACTCCCCCCGACGGTGCCGGGCTGGCGCAGTCGGGCCGAGAGGTTCGACATGGCGGTGCTGGAGGCCTACGAGCCGATCGAGCGGCGTTGGCAGGACCGGCTCGCGGCGCTGGATGTGGCGGTCGACGAGATCCCGCGCATCGCGCCGAAGGATCCCGACAGTGTGCAGTGGCCGCCGGAGGTGATCGCCGACGGGCCGATCGCACTGGCCCGGCTGATCCCGGCGGGCGTGGACGTCAGGGGGAACGCCACACGCGCGCGAATTGTGCTGTTCCGCAAACCGATCGAGCGGCGGGCCAAGGATTCCGTCGAACTCGAAGAGCTTCTGCATGAAATCCTGGTGGCTCAGGTCGCCACCTTTCTGGGCGTCGAGCCCTCCGTCATCGATCCGACGATCGACGACGATTGACCCCGCGGCTCAGATGATTCCGCGCTTGAGGCGGCGGCGCTCGCGCTCGGACAGCCCGCCCCAGATGCCGAAGCGCTCGTCATGCGCCAAGGCGTACTCCAGGCACGCGTCGCGCACCTCGCAGCCCTGGCAGATCCGCTTGGCTTCGCGCGTCGAGCCACCCTTCTCCGGGAAGAACGCCTCCGGGTCGGTTTGAGCGCACAGCGCCTTCTCCTGCCAGAGCTCATCCTCGGGTGTCAGTGCCGGCGCCACTTCGATCGGATCGGGCACCAGACTCAACTGCGGACGCCGAGGCGTCTCAACCGGTGCCGGTTCCGAATGGGCGTGCGGCGCTGTGTCTGCTGAGCTGAAGACTCGGGCGTCGACCCGAGCCAAACGATCGAGATCGCTGTACTCAAAAGACATCTTCCGCCTCCTCACCTGGTCTCGTTGATCCCCTATGAGCGCCCCACGAATCTGTAGGACACTTCCAATTCGAACAAGTGATCGAATCTCGGTCTGCGGCACCGGAACCGGATGGCCTACCGGGAAATGACACTGGTGTGATTACACACGCGTCAGCTGCCCTGGTCAAGCTCTAGAACAGGAATTCATACCATTCCGTGATCGAATTACGGCGAGTCGTGACCTCGGCGTGTCCATCACACCCGAATCCATCGCAGTTCCGGGCCGACTCCTGCCCGTACCCAATCCGATTGGACGGCCTACGCTCGGTCGATGTGAAGGTCACGGTACTGGTCGGCGGCGTCGGTGGCGCCCGGTTCCTGCTTGGCGTGCAACAGCTCTTGGGCCTCGGTCAGTTCGCTGGCGCGAAAGGTGCTGCTGGGACTGATGATACTGCTGAGCATGAACTGACTGCAGTGGTCAATGTGGGCGATGACGCGTGGATGTTCGGCGTGCGGATCTGCCCGGACCTCGACACGTGCATGTACACCCTCGGCGGCGGTATCGACCCCGAACGCGGCTGGGGGCATCGCAACGAAACCTGGCATGCCAAGGAGGAACTCGCGGCCTACGGAGTACAGCCGGACTGGTTCGGGCTCGGCGACCGAGATCTGGCGACACATCTGGTGCGCAGCCAGATGCTGCGTGCCGGTTATCCGCTGTCGCAAGTGACCGAGGCGCTGTGCACGCGATGGGCACCGGGGGCCACGCTGCTGCCCGCCAGCGACGACCGCAGCGAAACCCACGTCGTCATCACCGATCCCGGACCCGGCGAGTACGCCGGCGAGAAACGCGCGATCCACTTCCAGGAGTGGTGGGTGCGCTATCGCGCGAAAGTGCCCACCCACAGCTTCGCTTTCGTCGGCGCCGACAAGGCCACCGCGGGGCCCGGCGTCGCGGAGGCGATCGAATCCGCCGATGTCGTCCTGATCGCACCGTCGAACCCGGTGGTGAGCATCGGCGCGATCCTCGCGGTGCCCGGTATCCGAGGCGCACTGCGCTCGACCCCGGCGCCCGTCATCGGCTACTCCCCCATCATCGGTGGAAAGCCGTTGCGGGGCATGGCCGACGAATGCCTGTCGGTGATCGGCGTGCCGAGCACCTCCGAAGCCGTCGGCAGGCACTACGGCGCCCGCTCCGGGGTCGGCATCCTCGATGGCTGGTTGGTGCACGAGGGCGATCACGCCGATATCGAAGGGGTCGACGTCCGAGCGGTGCCGCTGCTGATGACCGATCCCGGCGCCACCGGTGAAATGGTCTGTGCGGGAATGGATCTGGCGGGCGTGAAACCATGACCGAACCTTCGCGCGGTGACCACGGCACCGCCGCCGCGGTGGAACTGCTGCCGGTCTCGGGGTTGCCCGAGTTCCGTCCCGGTGACGATCTCGCGGCATCGATCGCCGCGGCCGCACCGTGGCTGCGCGACCACGACATCCTCGTGGTCACCAGCAAGGTGATGTCGAAATGTGAGGGCCGCATCGTGGATGCGCCGATGGATCCCGAACAACGCGACGTGCTGCGGCGCAAGCTGATCGATGCCGAGGCGGTGCGCGTGTTGGCACGCAAGGGCCGCACCCTGATCACCGAGAACGCGATCGGTCTTGTTCAGGCGGCCGCAGGTGTCGACGGCTCGAACGTCGACTCCGCGGAACTCGCGCTGCTGCCGGTCGATCCCGACGCCAGCGCGGCGGCGCTGCAGTCGGCGTTGCGCGAACGGCTGGGCGTGACGGTCGGCGTCGTCGTCACCGACACAATGGGTCGCGCTTGGCGCAACGGGCAGACCGACGTGGCCATCGGCGCCGCCGGTCTGACCGTGTTGCACGGGTACGGCGGTTCGGTCGACCGGCACGGAAACGAACTGATCGTCACCGAGATCGCCGTCGCCGACGAGATCGCCGCGGCCGCGGATCTGGTGAAGGGCAAGCTGACCGACATCCCGGTCGCGGTGGTGCGTGGGCTGCGGCTGCCCGACGACGGTTCCACCGCGCGCCGTCTGGTGCGGGCGGGCGGGGAAGACCTGTTCTGGCTCGGCACCGAGGAGGCCATCGCGCTGGGCCGCAGCCAGGCGCAGCTGTTGCGCCGGTCGGTACGCCGGTTCTCGGCCGAACCGGTGGCGCCGGAACTCGTCGAATCCGCTGTCGGCGAAGCGCTCACCGCGCCGGCTCCCCACCATACGCGGCCGGTGCGGTTCGTGTGGTTACAGGGCGGCACCCGACGCTCGGCATTGCTGGACCGCATGAAGGACAAGTGGCGCGCCGACCTCACGGCTGACGGGCGCCCCGCCGATGTCGTCGAACGCCGCGTCGAACGCGGCCGGATCCTCTACGACGCACCGGAAGTCGTCATCCCGTTCCTGGTGCCCGACGGCGCGCACAGCTATCCGGACGCCGACCGCACCGCCGCCGAACACACGATGTTCACAGTCGCGGTCGGCGCCGCGGTGCAGGCGCTGCTGGTGGCGTTGGCCGTCCGCGGCGTCGGCAGCTGCTGGATCGGGTCGACGATCTTCGCCGCCGACATCGTCCGTGAGGAACTCGATCTGCCCGACGACTGGGAACCGTTGGGCGCGATCGCGATCGGCTATCCCGAGGATGAAACACCGCCCGGCCCGCGCACTCCCGTGCCGACCGACGGACTGCTGGTGCGCAAGTGAGCCTGCACGCTTCGGCCGTCGCAACGCTGACCCGTTGGCACGCACCGGACCCCGCACAGGACACTCTGCGACATGCGGTGCTGGCGTTCCTGGCCGCCCGCGCCGACGGCTGTCTTCGCGAGTGCGCACCCGGTCACGTGACGGGATCGGCGCTGGTGCTCGACCACACCGGCACACGGGCGCTGTTGACCCTGCATCCGAGATTCGGACGGTGGCTGCAACTCGGCGGGCATTGTGAGCCAACCGATTCCGACGTCGTCGCCGCCGCCTTGCGGGAGGCCACCGAGGAGTCCGGCATCGAGGGCCTCACGATCGACCCGGTGATGGCCGCGTTGCACGTACATCCCGTCACGTGCTCGCTGGGGGTGCCGACCCGCCACCTCGACATGCAGTTCATCGTGCGCGCCCCCGCCGACGCCGAGATCGTGGTCAGCGACGAGTCTTTGGACCTGCGGTGGTGGCCGCTGGACGCACTGCCGGACGACTGCGATTTCGGCCTCACCCAGTTGGCGGCGGCCGCCCGCGATCGGTGATTTCGGTGCACTACCGGTCGCTCGGCGATCGGTAGTGCACCCAAATCGCTGCTAAACGTCGGTCGAGAACCGGATTCCGCCGTCGGGGATCGTCACTCCCGGCCACACCCGCGCGCCGCGCAGCAGTTCGCACCGCGCACCGATGTCGGCGCCGTCGCCGATCACACCGTCGCGGATCAGCGCGCGTGGACCGATGCGGGCCCCGAACCCGATGATCGAGCGTTCGATCACCGCCCCGGCGCCCACCCGCGCGCCGTCGAAGATCACCGCGCCGTCCAGCCTTGCGCCCCCGGCGATTTCGGCGCCGCGACCGACCACGGTGCCGCCGATCAGTAGCGCACCGGGCGCGACGCCGGCGCCGTCGTGCACCAGTTTCTCGCCGCTATGCCCACCGAGCGCGGGTGACGGTGCGATACCGCGCACCAGATCGGCTGAGCCGCGCACGAAGTCCTCCGGTGTGCCCATGTCACGCCAGTAGGTGGAGTCGACGTAACCGCACACCCGGAGCCCGTCCGAGAGCAGACCCGGGAACACCTCGCGTTCGACCGAGAGCGCGCGGCCCTTGGGTATGCGGTCGATGACCTCGCGCTTGAACACATAACAGCCGGCGTTGATCTGATCGGTGGGCGGGTCCTGGGTCTTCTCCAGGAACGCGGTCACCATGCCGTCGGAGTCGGTTGGCACACAACCGAACGCCCGGGGGTCGCCCACGCGCACCAGGTGCAGCGTCACGTCGGCGGCGTTGTTCTCGTGGCGGTCCAGCAGCGCGCGCAGGTCGGCACCGGACAATACGTCGCCGTTGAACACCAGCGCGGTGTCGTGGCGCAGCTTGCCTGTGACGTTGGCGATGCCGCCGCCGGTGCCCAGCGGTTCGGTCTCGACCACGTACTCGATCTGCAGCCCGAACTTCGACCCGTCGCCGAACTCCGACTCGAACACCGCGGCCTTGTACGACGTGCCGAGCACAACGTGTTCGATGCCGGCCTCGGCGATGCGCGAGAGCAGGTGCGTCAGGAACGGCAGGCCGGCCGTGGGCAGCATCGGCTTGGGTGCGGACAGGGTCAATGGCCGAAGCCGGGTCCCCAGACCGCCGACGAGGATGACGGCGTCCACTTGTGCAGGATTCACTTGCGCCGTCCTTTCACCCCTCTGCGACGTGAGTTGCGGACCACCAGGCCCGCGCGCGCGGCGAGCGAACTCCGGATCGTCCACCGCAGCGGACCCTGCCACCACCGGGGGTACCGATCCGCGAGGAAAGTGTAGGTGCTGGTGTGATGGGCGGCCAAGTTGCGCGCGGGGTCCTTGCCGGTCGCGTGACCCTTCGCGTGCAAAACCTCGGCCGACGGGACGTAGACGTTCTGCCAGCCGGCCCGCGACAGCCGATCCCCGAGGTCGACGTCCTCCATGTACATGAAGTAGCGCTCGTCGAAGCCGGAGATCTCCTCGTACGCCGACCGGCGCAGCAACAGACACGATCCCGACAGCCAGCCGACCGGGCGTTCGCTGGGCTCCTGACGCTCTTGGCGGTACTCGGCTGTCCACGGGTTCGACTTCCAGAACGGCCCCACCACCGCGTGCATGCCACCGCGCACCAGGCTCGGCTGGTGGCGCGCCGAGGGATACACCGAACCGTCGGGGTCGCGGATCAGCGGCCCCAGCGATCCCGCGTGCGGCCACCGGCCGGCGGCTTCGAGCATGATGTCGATGCTGCGCGGGCCCCACTGCACGTCGGGGTTGGCCACCACGAAGAAGTCGTTGTTGTCGGAGTCCTTCACGTACTCGGCGACGGCGCGGTTGATCGCGCTGCCGTAACCGAGATTGCCGCTCATACGCAGTAATCGGGCGTTGGGATAGCGCGCGAGCGCCTCTTCGGGCGCCCCGTCGGTCGAACCGTTGTCGGCCATCACCACGGTCACCGGCCGGTCCGTAGCGTGAGACAGCGAGGCCAGGAACCGGTCGAGGTGCGGGCCGGGTGAGTACGTCACCGTGACGACGATCAACTCGTCACTCATGCGGCACCGGTTCCGAACTCACGGCGTCGAGGGTAACGGGCCGCCACGCCCGAACCTCGACAGCGCATCCTGCAGCGCCTCGCGCCACGGTCGCAGCGGAGTGAGCCCGGCCTCGGCGGAGCGTCGACCCGAGAGCGCGGAGTACGGCGGCCGCCGCGCCGGCCGGGCGTCGCTGGTGACGGGTCGCACCCGCTCGGGGTCGGCACCGACGGCCTCGAACACCGCCCGTGCCTGGTCGTAGCGGCTCGCCTCACCGTCGTTGGCGGCGTGCAGCACCGGTTCGCGGATCGCGCCGTCCGCGATCTCCAACAGCGCCACGGCGAGGTCACCGGCGTAGGTGGGGGACGCCATCTGATCGGCCACCGCCTCCACCGTGTCGTCACCGGCGGCCTTGCGCCGCGTGGCCGCTGCGAAATCGGTTCCCTCACCGCCTTCGTACACCCACGAGGTGCGGACGACGTGCGCACCGGGCAACGCGGCCAACACCGCCCTCTCACCCTCGAGTTTGGTGCGGCCGTAGACGTTCACGGGTCCTGTCTCGTCGTCGATTTCATATGGGCGGTGCAGTGTGCCCGAGAACACGTAGTCGGTCGAGATGTGGATCAGGCGCGCCCCGGCGGACGCGCACGCCCGCGCGAGGTGGGCCGGCCCCGCCACGTTGACGGCGTACGCCCGGTCCGGTTCGGTCTCTGCGGCGTCCACCTGGGTGAATGCGGCGCAGTTGATCACCACGTCCCCGGGGGCGATGACACGCTCGGCGGCCGCCGCGTCGGTGATGTCGAGTTCCGACGACGTCAGAGTGAGCACCTCCCGACCCTGCCCGCGGGCCTGACCTGCGAGAACACGGCCCACCATCCCGCCTGCGCCAGGGATCACGATTCGGGCCGGCTCGGAAAAAGACACGGTCACGAGTCTGGCACGCCGAGTCGCGCTACCCGCTCTGTGCCCGTCTCCCCAGTAGCCTGGGCTGATGCCCGGTCGAATGCTTCGTGTCATCGCCGTGTCCGCGGCCTTGGCGATCGTGGTCGGTACCGGCGTCGCGTGGGGCAAGATCCGCTCGTTCGAGTCCGGTATCAATCACATCTCGTCGATCGCGCTGGGCGAGGGCGGTGAGGACGGCGCGATCGACATCCTGCTCGTCGGGCTGGACAGCCGCACCGACGCGCACGGCAATCCCCTGTCCCAGGAAGAGCTGGCCACGCTGCGCGCGGGCGACGACGAGTCGACCAACACCGACACGATCATCTTGATCCGCGTGCCCAACAACGGAAAGTCCGCCACCGCCATCTCGATTCCCCGCGACTCGTATGTGGAGGCGCCAGGTATCGGCAAGATGAAGATCAATGGCGTCTACGGCTCGGAACATCTGGAGAAGATGACCGAGCTCGTCGAGGGAAAGGGTATGGACCCCGCCGAGGCCGAGCCGCAGGCGACCGAGGCCGGCCGCGAAGCCCTGATCAAGACCGTCGCCAACCTCACCGGCGTCACGGTCGACCACTACGCCGAGGTCGGCCTGTTGGGCTTCGCGTTGATCACCGAAGCCCTCGGCGGCGTCAACGTGTGTCTGAAAGAGGCGGTCTACGAACCTCTTTCGGGTGCCGATTTTCCGGCGGGCTGGCAGAAGCTGAACGGTCCGCAGGCGCTGAGCTTCGTGCGCCAACGACACGACCTGCCGCGCGGCGACCTCGACCGGGTGACGCGCCAACAAGCCGTGATGGCTTCGCTTGCCCACGAGGTGATCTCGGGCAAGACGCTGTCGAGCCCGTCCACTTTGAACCGACTTCAGGACGCGGTCCAGCGCTCGGTGGTGCTGTCCGACGGTTGGGACGTCATGGAATTCGCCGAGCAGCTGCAGAAGCTGGCCGCGGGCAACGTTGCGTTCGCCACCATTCCGGTGCTGCAAGAGAACGGCTGGAGCGACGACGGCATGCAGAGCGTCGTGCGGGTCGACCCCAGCGAGGTCAAGAGCTGGGTGGAAAGCCTGCTGCACGAGCAGGATCAGGGTAAGACCGAGGAGATCGCCTACTCGCCCGACAAGACCACCGTCGAGGTGGTCAACGCCACCGAAGTCAACGGCCTGGCCGCCTCGGTGTCGCAGGTGTTGACCAACAAGGGCTTCACCCCCGGCCCCACGGGCAACCACGAGGGCGATCCGGTGGCCAACAGCCAGGTCCGCGCCCCCAAGAGCGACGACCTTGGCGCGCAGGCTGTTTCGGAGGATCTGGGCGGATTGGCGATCGTCGAGGACCCGTCGGTGGCGCCCGGCAACGTGCGGGTGGTGCTCGCCGACGACTACACGGGTCCGGGCTCCGGCTTGGACGGGAGCAGCGTTCCGACGCTGGCCGCCGACTCCGTGACCGTCGGGTCGACCGAGACCGCACCGCCGCCGCCGTCGCCGATCCTGACCGCCGGGTCCGACGATCCCGCGTGCATCAACTAGCGTGACCACGCTCAGCGGAGCGATCCTCGACCCGCTCATGGCGTCCGACCCGGCGGGCCCGCGGATCACCTATTACGACGACGCCACCGGCGAACGCATCGAGTTGTCGACCGCCACGCTCGCGAACTGGGCCGCCAAGACCGCCAACCTGTTACGCGACGAGTTGGGCGCCGGACCGTCGACGCGCGTCGCGGTTCTGCTGCCCGCACACTGGCAGAGCGCCGCGGTGTACTTCGGCATCTGGTGGATCGGCGCCGAGGTCGTGCTCGGTGCCGACGGCCCCGCCGACGTCGCGCTGTGCACCGCGGATCGCTTGGCCGAGGCCGACGAGATCGTCGCGATGGGCAGCGGAATAGGTGAGGTTGCGGTGCTCTCGCTGGACCCGTTCGGCAAGCCCGCGGCCGACCTGCCGGTCGGGGTGACCGACTACGCCACCGCCGTCCGGGTCCACGGCGACCAGATCGTGCCCGAGCGCTCCCCCGGTCCCGCATTGAACGGCCGCGGGGTCGACGAGGTGCTCGCCGCGGCTCTTGAAGCTGCTGCCGTGCAAGGGATTACCGCCTCCGATCGCGTGCTGTCCAGTGCCGGCTGGAATACCGCCGACGAACTCGTCGAGCACCTGTTGGGCGTCTTCGCCGCCGGCGCCTCGCTGGTGCAGGTGGCCAACCCCGACCCCGCGCTGGCCGATCGGCGCAGGGCGACGGAGAAGGTCACCAAGGGCTGACCGTCGCGCGTTCTCCGGCCAGCAGACGCAAAAACGCCCATTTCTTGGCGAAATGAGGCAGTTTTGCGTCTGCTCGCGGGGTCGCGGTGCCACGCTGAGGAGCGTGATCGACCGGCGCGGTTTCCTCGTGCTGTCGGCGGGCGTGGCGGCA
>NZ_LZJE01000380.1:0-680 GCF_001666865.1 Mycobacterium sp. E136 | reverse complement strand
GTCCCCGCCTCGATAGTGCCGAACGCCACCTCGATGTCGCGGTCCGTGACGCGGCGGTCGAGGGTGCCGCGGACCTCCTCGACCTCCACGCCGAGACCGGCGGCCATCAGATGAATCGGTGCCCGCCAAGCCATTTCGATGAACCCAGGCGTCTTCAGCAGCGGTTCGAAATCCAGGGGACGACCAAAGCCCATGCCGTTCATCATCACGTCGGCCACCGGGTAGTGATCGTTGAGCGCGACCTCGGTGACGGTCAGACGCTGGATCCGCTTCGACTGCGTGGCGAGCACCAACGCCAGCTGGTCGGCGACGAAGCCCGGCTCGATCCCCGAGGCGTACAACGAGACCTGGCCCTCCTTGGCGGCCGCGGACAACTGGTCGCGCCACTCGACCGGTTCGTAGGCGTGGGGGTTGACCAGGCGGGTGGTGCTGGTGGTCACCACGTTTATCCCTGCGCTGAGCAGCCTCACATAGTCCGGGACGGCCAGCGCATCACGTTCCGGCCCGCTGGCCGAATAGATGACACAATCGGGTTTGAGCCCGATCAGCGCATCCGCATCGGTGGTGGCGGCCACCCCGATCGGCTGCCCGTTGGCGAGTTCACCCGCGTCCTTGCCGTCCTTCTCGGGGGAGTGCACCCACACCCCGACCAGTTCGAGGTCGGGTCTCTGTGAGATCGC
>NZ_LZJE01000379.1:0-12628 GCF_001666865.1 Mycobacterium sp. E136 | reverse complement strand
GACCTGATCGAGCTGCCGATCCGGTTCCTGTCGGTGATCGCGTTCCCCGACTCACAGGTCTGACCCCTCGCGGCTGCATTTTGTGACGCGCCAGGGCCGGGAGTACAGTGGCCAACGTGCAGCGGGTGCTCCTTCTCGGCAGCCGCGACGGGGTCTGATCAGACCGGCTTCCCGTCGCGGGTGTTCGCGATGCGCCGGTCGAGTCCCCTTCCAACTCCCGGAGCCACACCGTGACCACGTTTTCGAAACCGTCACCCGATTCACCTGACGCGTTCTCATCCGTCCGGCAGATCACCCAACCGGCCGGCCCGCCCCATCCCGCCCAGCCGGCGTGGAACACCCAGCGCGGCTCGGTGATGCCGGTCAACCGCTACCGCAAATTCGCCGATGAGGTCGAGGACGTCAGGCTGTCCGACCGCACCTGGCCGGACAAGGTCATCGACTCCGCTCCGATGTGGTGCGCGGTCGACCTGCGCGACGGCAACCAGGCCTTGATCGACCCCATGAGCCCGCAGCGCAAGCGCCGTATGTTCGACCTGTTGGTGCGCATGGGCTACAAGGAGATCGAGGTCGGCTTCCCGTCGGCCAGCCAGACCGACTACGACTTCGTCCGCGAGATCATCACAGAGGGCGCGATCCCCGACGACGTCACGATCCAGGTGCTGACGCAGTGCAGGCCTGAGCTGATCGAGCGGACATTCGAGGCGTGCGCCGGCGCACCCCGCGCGATCGTGCACTTCTACAACTCGACGTCGATCCTGCAGCGGCGCGTGGTGTTTCGCGCGGACCGTGACGCGGTCAAGGCGATCGCCACCGACGGCGCCCGGATGTGCGTCGAGGAGGCCAAGAAGTACCCGGGCACCCTGTGGCGCTTCGAGTACTCGCCGGAGTCCTACACGGGCACCGAACTGGAGTACGCGGTCGACGTGTGCAACGCCGTCGCCGAGATCATCGAGCCGACGCCCGATGCGCCGCTGATCGTGAACCTGCCCGCGACGGTCGAGATGGCCACCCCCAACGTGTACGCCGACTCGATCGAGTGGATGCATCGTCACCTGACCCCGCGCGACAGCATCATCTTGAGCCTGCATCCGCACAACGATCGCGGAACCGCCGTTGCCGCAGCCGAATTGGGCTATCAAGCCGGCGCCGACCGGATCGAGGGCTGTCTGTTCGGCAACGGTGAGCGCACCGGGAACGTCTGCCTGGTGACGCTGGGGCTGAACATGTTCTCCCGCGGCGTCGACCCGCAGATCGACTTCTCCAACATCGACGAGATCCGCCGCACCGTCGAGTACTGCAACCAACTGCCGGTGCACGAACGCCACCCGTACGGCGGCGATCTGGTCTACACCGCGTTCTCGGGCAGCCACCAGGACGCCATCAACAAGGGCCTGGACCAGATGAAGGTCGACGCGGACGCCGCGGACAAGGACGTCGACGACATCCTGTGGCAGGTCCCGTATCTGCCGATCGACCCGAAGGACGTCGGCCGCACCTACGAGGCCGTCATCCGGGTCAACTCGCAGTCCGGTAAGGGCGGCGTCGCCTACATCATGAAGGCCGATCACGGTCTGGCACTTCCGCGTCGCCTGCAGATCGAGTTCAGCCAGGCGATCCAGAAGATCACCGACGGCGAGGGCGGCGAGGTGTCCCCGAAGGAGATGTGGGACGTCTTCGCCGAGGAGTACCTGGCGCCGATCCGTCCGCTCGAACGTATCCGCCAGAAGGTGACGGCCTCCGAGGTGGACGGCGGCACCGACACCATCGAGGCGGTGGTGAAGGTCGACGGCGTCGAACGCGAGATCGTCGGCGCGGGCAACGGCCCGCTGGCGGCGTTCGTCGATGCGTTGGGCGCCATCGGGTTCGACGTCTCGGTGCTCGACTACTCCGAGCACGCGCTCTCGGCCGGTGAAGAGGCGCAGGCCGCGGCCTACGTCGAGGCCTCGGTCGGTGGCAACACCGTGTGGGGCGTCGGCATCGCGCCGTCGATCACCACCGCGTCACTGCGGGCGGTGGTCTCGGCGGTCAACCGCGCATCGCGCTGACCCCGGTCCGAGGAAGGCAGTCAGCAGCCGGTTCACGAGACCGGCGCCATCCTGTGCGGCCCGCAGGGCCCCGAGGTGAGATTGCTGAGCACACCCCCGCGCAGCGGTCTGCTGAAGATCGTCCTTCCTCCCGGCGCCGTGGTGAAGCCGGTGGCGTCGTATCGAGCGTCCCGGCTTCACCGCGGCCGCCTTGGTCAGTCGCGGCTGGGCGGGTCGACCAGCGACATGAAGAAGATGATGGCGAGCAGACCCAGGATCACCAGCGCGGACACCAGGTCGAACCACTGGAACGGGATCAACGAGCCGTCGATCGACAGCACGAGGACTGTCTCGACGACCCCGAACACCAGGAACAGCGCGCCGAGCAGCAGTCGGGGCTGGGTCCGGTGCAGTTGCGTCCTTCTCAGTTCGACGGTGAGCGTGAGCAGCAGCACCGGGAGCACCTGCGCGAGGGCCGACGCGGTGGCCACGTCCACCAGGACGATGCGATGGTCTGACATTCAGAACAGTGCGAATTGGTCGCCGGCAGGGGTGCTGTCGGTGAACTCCTCGATGCCGGTGCCGCCGACGACGTTTGCGAGTGCGCTCATGAACTCGGTGTCGGGAACCAGCGGAACACCCAGCTCCTTGGCCTGGTAGCCCTTGCCCTGCGCCGCCTCGGCGTCGTTGCAGATGACCAGCGAGGTCTCGAGGTCGATCGTGTCGGTGTAGGCCAGCCCAGCGTGCAGGATCCGCTCGATCAGCTCTTCATGGGTGCGGTTCACCTCCGCGGACAGCGCGATGCGCATGCCCTGCACCAGCGGCCGCCCGGACACGAATCGCCCGGGATTCAGGTACGGGCACGGCAGCCGCGACGCGACGGCCTTCAGCGGGCGCAGCTCGTCGTGGGTGACGACGCCGTTGGGCCAGCGCCGCCGCGACACCGGATGTACCGGCAGCCACACCTTGCGTTCGCGGGCCCGCACCAGCACCGGTTTGAGGATCTGGGCGAGCACCATGGCGTCGTCGAGGGCGTCGTGAGGGCGGATCTGGCTGATCCCCCAGTGCGCGGCCAGCGTCTCCAACCGCAGGTTCTCGGTGCCCAGGTCGAGCCTGCGTGCCAGCTCGACCGTGCACATCACGGTGTCGGTGGGCAGCTCGCGGTTGACCAGCTCGGCCTCGGCGGCCAGGAACGCGTAGTCGAAGCCGACGTTGTGGGCGACGAGGGTGCGCCCGGCGAGCAGTTCGACGAGGTGGTCGACGATGTCGGCGAACGTGGGCTGGCCCTGAAGCATCTCCTCCGTCAGGCCGTGCACGTGGGTCGGGCCGGGGTCAACACCCGGGTTGAGCAGGGTGTAGAGGCTTTCCTCGACGTTGCCGTCGTCGCCAAGGGCGAGCGCGGCGATGCTGACGATGCGGGCCTGGCCCGGCCGGAAGCCCGAGGTCTCCACATCGACGACCGCCCAGCCCGGTCCGGCGTGCTCTGCCGGTCGGCCCCAGTCCGGCCTATCTTCGGCTTCAGAGCCGCCAGGCCGGTGATATCCGGCGTCCGTCTGGCCCACTTCGTCAGGATCGCACGGTGGTGTGACAAAGACGGGACCTCGCCGAATCGCACGTCAGCGTGTCGGCTACCTAAACTGCCGGGGATGGTCACGACACGTGGACGGCTCGCCCTCGCGGCCGGTGCAAGCGCCCGCTGGGCGTCGCGGGTCACCGGGCGCGGTGCCGGCGCGATGATCGGCGGGCTGGTCGCGCTGGCGCTGGACAAGTCGCTGCTGGGCCAGCTCGGCGCGGGCCGCCGCACCGTCGTGGTCACCGGAACCAACGGCAAGTCGACGACCACCCGGATGATCGCCGCCGCGCTGCGCACGATCGGCGACGTCGCCACCAACGACACCGGCGCCAACATGGACGCCGGGCTGGTCGCCGCGCTGGCCGGTGCCCGGGAGGCGCCGCTGGCCGCGCTCGAGGTCGACGAGATGCACGTCCCGCACGTGTCCGACGCGGTCGACCCGCGGGTGATCGTGCTGCTGAACCTGTCGCGCGATCAGCTGGACCGCGTCGGCGAGATCAACCACATCGAGCGCACGCTGCGCGCGGGCCTGGCCCGCCATCCGTCGGCAGTCGTCATCGCCAACTGTGACGACGTGTTGATGACCTCGGCGGCATACGACAGCACCAACGTGGTGTGGGTGGCCGCGGGCGGAAGCTGGGCCAACGACTCGGTCAGCTGCCCCCGGTCCGGCGAGATCATCCTGCGTGACGGCGGTAAGAGTCATGACTGGCGTTCCACCGGAACCGATTTCAAACGTCCCACCCCACACTGGTGGTTCGACGACACGAACATCTATGGCCCCGATGGCTTCTCGCTGCCGATGACGCTGTCACTGCCCGGCGCCGTCAACCGCGGCAACGCCACACAGGCCGTGGCCGCGGCGGTCGCGATGGGCGCCGACCCGGCGGCCGCCGTTGCCGCGGTGTCGCGTGTCGACGAGGTCGCCGGACGCTACCGCACCGTGCGCCTCGGCGGACACACCGCGCGGGTGCTGTTGGCGAAGAACCCGGCAGGCTGGCAGGAAGCGTTGTCGATGGTCGACAAACACGGTGCGGGCGTGGTGATCTCGGTCAACGGCCAGGTGCCCGACGGTGAAGACCTGTCGTGGTTGTGGGATGTGCGGTTCGAGCACTTCGAGGACACCCACGTCGTGGCGGCCGGCGAACGCGGTACCGACCTCGCGGTGCGGTTGGGCTACGCGGGTGTGGAGCACACGCTGGTGCACGACACCCTCGCGGCGATCGCGTCGTGCCCGCCCGGGCACGTCGAGGTGATCGCCAACTACACCGCGTTCCTGCAGTTGAACCGGGTCTTGGAGCGTCGCGGTGCCTGAGTCGACGGTGCGCGTCGGGTTGGTCCTGCCCGATGTGATGGGAACCTACGGTGACGGCGGCAACGCCGTCGTGTTGCGACAGCGGCTGCGGCTGCGGGGATTCGACGCCGAGATCGTCGAGATCACGCTGAACGACCCGGTGCCCGCCGAACTCGACCTGTACACGCTCGGCGGGGCCGAGGACTACGCACAGCGCCTGGCCACCAAACACCTGTTGCGCTATCCGGGATTGCAACAGGCCGCGGCCCGTGGTGCGCCGGTGCTGGCGATCTGCGCGGCCATCCAGGTGCTCGGCCACTGGTACGAAACGTCGTCGGGGGAGCGCGTCGACGGCGTCGGCCTCCTCGACGTCACGACGTCACCGCAGGACAAGCGCACGATCGGCGAGGTGGTGTCCCAGCCGCTGCTGACCGGCCTCTCCCAGCGCCTGACCGGCTTTGAAAACCACCGCGGCGGAACGATTTTGGGCGCCGACGCGCGGCCGCTGGCGAGGGTCGTCAGCGGCGCGGGCAACCGCGCCGGCGACGGCTTCGACGGTGCGGTGCAGGGCAGCGTCGTCGCCACCTACCTGCACGGGCCGTGCCTGGCCCGCAACCCGGAGCTGGCCGACCACCTGCTCAGCAGCGTCGTCGGCGAGTTGGCGCCGTTGGAAATCGAAGAGGTGGAACAGCTTCGACGCGAACGCCTGGCCGCACCGCGACGCGCCTGACCGGATCAGGCCGCGGCCGTCGTCTCCACGAAGCAACCGCGGCACGCCAGCGCCGCCTCGACCCGCGCCAACCACACCGGGAGCCGCTCCCCCTCGCCGACCCACACCACGATCCACCCGAGGCTCTCGAACATCCGCTGCTGCGCAACGTCTTCCGCTCCGCAGACCACCGCAACGCGGTATTCCGGCCAGCCGATGTCGAGATACGCGACCGGTTGCGATCCGACCAGGACCGGGAGCTGAGTCTGCGGGCGCGGACAACCCGCGTCGATCAGCGCGAGCCGTACGCGGCTCTGGTTCGGCGTCGCCGCTCCGCCGTCGACCAGCGTCAGCAGTTCGCGTAGCTGCCTGCTGCCCGGTGCGCGGGGATACCGGCGGGCCAGGTCGGCCACGTCCTCGACCGAGAACGGCCGGTCCCACATCAGTGCGTCCAGCCGTGCCAGCGCATCGCCGCGGTCGAGGTGACGCCCGACGTCGTACGCGGTGCGCACCCGCGTGGTGACCGGAAGCCCTGCAAGACTGGTGATTTCGTCGTCGGCGATGCTCTCCGTGCGCAGAACCAACCCCTCCTGCGGGCCGCACGATGCGCCGGCCACCTCGATGGGCTGCGTGACGTCGACCCACGACGCCCCGTGCAGCGCCGCCGCCGTCTGCCCGGCGATCACCCCCTTGCGGCGAGTCGCGAGCCACGCCGCGATCGCGCGGCCGCGCAGCGTGAGTTCACCACCGTTGGCGGCGTAGACACCGCGAAACACCTTGCGGTACGACGTTCTCAGTGCATGGCGGGTGACCCACCCCGCCGCGACGGCCTCCCCGCCGAGAATTACCTCAACCATGCCCGCATCCTGCCCGCGGGCACCGACAAGTCGCGCCGGCTACAGGCCGAAGTCGCGCAGGAACTCCGGTTTGTACGCCTCGAGGATCACGTAGCCCGGATCGGGGGCGGCCACTTCCGGCGCATCGTCGGGCACCTCCTGACCGCTGACCGGGTCCACCCACTCCTGGCTGTCACCGTCCCAGCGGCTCACCGCGAACCGCGCGTCGACGCGGTCGTCGGCCACCAGCGCGCGCACCGTCCGCTCGGCCTCCTGCGCGTCGGCCAGCGTGGCGGTGTACAGCTGGATGCGGTCGCCGTCGCGGGTGACCGTGACCCGCGATCCGAGCCGTTTGCGTGCGCCGTCATCGAGGTCGAGGGTGCGCAGCTTCTCCCAGAACGAGAGATGGTGCTCGGCGCTGCCGAGTTCCACCTCGACCTTGAACTCCTCGTCCGGCATGAACTTCCTTCCTCGGCTATGCCATGGCGCGTCGGCCCGCCAACGCGCGGCCGAGCGTCAGCTCGTCGGCGAACTCCAGGTCACCGCCCATCGGCAGGCCGGACGCGATTCGGGTGACGGTCAGTCCCGGAATGTCGCGCAACATGCGCACCAGGTAGGTCGCCGTCGCCTCGCCCTCGGTGTTGGGGTCGGTCGCGATGATCACCTCGGTGACGTCCACCCCGTCCACCCGCTCACCGATTCGGTTGAGCAGCTCGCGGATTCGCAGTTGTTCGGGCCCAACACCGGACAGCGGATCCAGCGCGCCGCCCAGCACGTGGTAGCGCCCGCGGAACTCCCTGGTGCGTTCGACGGCCTGCACGTCCTTGGGCTCCTCGACCACGCAGACCAGTGAGGCGTCCCGTCGCGGATCGCTGCAGATCCGACACCGGTCGTCGTCGGAGACGTTGCCGCACACCGCGCAGAACTTCACCCCGTCGCGCACCTTGTTGAGCACGGCGGTCAGCCGGTCGATGTCGGGCGGCTCCACCGACAGCAGGTGGAAGGCGATCCGCTGCGCGCTCTTGGGCCCGATGCCGGGCAGCTTGCCGAGCTCGTCGATCAGGTCCTGAACGGGTCCCTCGAACAATTACATTCCCGGGATACCGAGGTTGCCCATGCCGCCCGCGAGCGGCCCGAGCCGGTCGTGCGCGAGGATGGTGACCTGCTTGGAGGCGTCGGAGATGGCGCCGACGACGAGATCCTGCAGCGTCTCGACGTCCTCGGGGTCGACCACCTTCGGGTCGATCGACACGGCCACCACCTCACCGCTGCCCTTCATCGTGACCTGCACCAGGCCGCCGCCGGCCTGACCGTGCACCTCGGCGTTGGCCAGCGCCTCCTGCGCCTCCATCAGCTGCTGCTGGACCTGCTGGGCCTGCGCGAGCAGCGCGGACATATCGGGTTGGCCTTGCGGTTGCATGAGTGGTCCCCTTGCGTCTTCGTTGCGGTCCGGTCTCGACTTGGTCTCTGTCGTCGGCTCGCGGCCGTTTGGGCTTTCAGCCTAGTCGTGGTTGCGGTTACGGTGACGGCCGTGCCTGCCCGCCTGCGTGTCGGCGCCACTGGAGCATTACGCGGCTGTGCCGCGGTGGCCGCCGGACTACTCGTCGCCGCTTCGACGCTCGTCAGCCCCGCGTTCGAAGCCGATGCCGCTCCCGCCAACATCGCGGGCAAGATCGTTTTCCTCGACCCCGGTCACAACGGCTCCAACGACGGCTCGATCAGCAGGCAGGTGCCCACCGGCCGCGGCGGCACCAAGGACTGCCAGGCCAGCGGCACCTCCACGGAGGACGGCTACCCCGAGCACACCTTCGCCTGGGAGACGACGCTGCGGATCCGGCAGGCCCTGCACGCGCTGGGCGTCCGCACCGCCATGTCGCGCGGTGACGACACCGGCCTGGGTCCGTGCGTCGACGAGCGCGCCGCGCTGGCGAACTCGATCAAGCCCAACGCGATCGTGAGCATCCACGCCGACGGCGGCCCGCCGACCGGTCGCGGATTCCACGTCCTGTACTCGTCCCCGCCGCTCAACGACGCGCAGGCGGGGCCGTCACCACGGTTCGCGGCGATCATGCGCGACCAGTTGCAGGCGTCCGGGTTCGTGCCGTCGACCTACATCGGTTCCGGCGGGCTGAACCCCCGCTCGGACATCGCGGGCCTGAACCTCGCGCAGTACCCGTCGATCCTGGTCGAGCTGGGCAACATGAAGAGCCCTGTCGACTCGGCGCTGATGAAGACGCCAGAAGGCAGGCAGAAGTACGCCGACGCCGTCGTGCGCGGTATCGCGGGGTTCCTGGGCTCGACGTAGTCCTGACGGGCGTTACCCCTCGACGTGCTTCTTGAGGTTTTCGAGCACCTCGGCCTGGATCTTGCGCAGACCCAGCGGCGCGAACGTCTTCTCGAAGAAGCCGCCGATGCCGCCCGCGCCCTGCCAGGACGTCTTGACCGTCACCGACGACCCCTGGCCCGCGGGCGCCACCGTCCAGTTGGTGATCATCGACGAGTTGGCGTCCTTCTCGATGACTGTGTGACCGGCCACATCGACCTCGGCCTTGACGTCGCGCACCCGTGACTTGGTGGCCTGCAGCTTCCAGCTGGCCACCGTGCCCGCGCCCTGCCCGCCCTGCAGCACCTTGTAGTCGCTGTAGTGGGGCGACAGGATCTTCGGGCGCACGTTGGCGTAATCCGCGACGGCCGACAACACCGCCTCGGGTGCAGCGTCGACCAAGACGGTGCTGGATGCGCTGACCTGTCCCATCGGTACGAGCTCCTCGGTTGAAGTTTTGATGCGGTCGCATCGCCTGCGACCGCGGACTAGCGTATATGCGTGTCTGTAGCCCGAACCGACGCACATGCTCTTCAGGCCGCGGGCGTGCAGCGGCTCCTGAACAGCTACCGTGCGATCCCGCCCGATGCCACCGTGCGCCTGGCCAAGCCCACGTCGAACCTGTTCCGTGCGCGAGCCAAGACCGCCGGGAAGGGGCTGGACGTCTCGGGTTTGACCGGTGTCATCGCGGTGGATCCCGACGCGCGCACCGCCGACGTCGCCGGGATGTGCACCTACGAGGACCTGGTCGCCGCGACGCTGCCATACGGCTTGTCGCCGTTGGTGGTACCGCAGCTGAAGACGATCACGCTCGGCGGGGCGGTCACCGGGTTGGGGATCGAGTCGGCGTCGTTTCGCAACGGCCTTCCGCACGAGTCGGTGTTGGAGATGGACATCCTGACCGGCTCCGGCGATGTCGTCACCGCGTCCCCGGAGCAGAACGCCGATTTGTATCGGGCCTTCCCCAATTCGTATGGCACCCTCGGTTATTCGGTCCGGCTGAAGATCGAGCTGGAAACCGTGCGGCCATTCGTGGCGCTGCGCCATCTGCGGTTCAACACGATCGAGGACCTCGTCGCCGTGATGGACCGCATCGTCGAAACCCGCGCCTACGGCGACACCCCCGTCGACTATCTCGACGGCGTGGTGTTCTCCGCGGACGAGGCCTATCTGACGCTGGGATTGCAGACCGCGACGCCGGGACCGGTCAGCGACTACACCGGACAGCAGGTCTACTACCGCTCGATTCAGCACGAGGGCGAGAACGGCGCCGAGAAACACGACCGGCTCACCATCCATGACTACCTCTGGCGGTGGGACACCGACTGGTTCTGGTGCTCACGGGCGTTCGGCGCCCAGAACCCGCGGATCCGCCGGTTCTGGCCACGCCGGTATCGGCGCAGCAGTTTCTACTGGAAGCTCATCGGCTACGACCAGCGCTTCGACATCGCCGATCGGATCGAGAAGCGCAACGGCCGGCCCCCGCTCGAACGCGTCGTCCAGGATGTCGAGGTGCCGATCGGACGGGTCGCGGAGTTCCTGCACTGGTTCGCCGACAACGTGCCCATCGAGCCGATCTGGTTGTGCCCGTTGCGACTCCGCGACGACGCCGGTTGGCCGCTGTATCCAATCCGGCCGCAGCAGACCTACGTCAACGTGGGATTTTGGTCGTCGGTGCCGGTCGGTCCCACCGAGGGGCACACCAACAAACTCATCGAGCGCAAGGTCAGCGAACTCGACGGACACAAATCGTTGTACTCGGATTCCTATTACAGCCGCGAGGAATTCGACGATCTGTACGGCGGCGAAACATACAAGATCGTGAAGAAGGCATACGATCCAGATACACGGCTGCTCGATCTTTACGCGAAGGCGGTGCAGAGGCGATGACGACTTTCAAGGAACACGCGACGCAAACGGCGGCAGGCAAACTCACGCTGGCCGAGATCCTGGAGATCCTCGCCGGGGGTAACCTTCCGCTGCGCTTCACGGCATACGACGGCAGTGCCGCCGGGCCCGAGGACTCCGCGATCGGCCTGGAGCTGTTGACGCCGCGCGGCACGTCGTATCTGGCCACCGCCCCCGGGGATCTGGGGTTGGCGCGGGCCTACGTGTCGGGCGACCTGATACCGCACGGTGTACATCCCGGCGATCCCTACGAACTGCTCAAGGCGCTCGACGACAAGATGGACTTCAAGCGTCCGCCCGCGCGGGTGCTCGCCCAGATCGTGCGCTCCATCGGCATCGAGCACCTCAAGCCGATCGCACCGCCGCCGCAGGAGGCGCTGCCGCGTTGGCGTCGTATCGCGGAAGGCTTGCGGCACAGCAAGACTCGCGATGCCGAGGCGATCCACCACCACTACGACGTGTCGAACGCGTTCTACGAATGGGTGCTCGGCCCGTCGATGACCTACACCTGCGCGTGCTACCCGCACGACGGTGCGACACTCGAGGAGGCGCAGGAGAACAAGTACCGCCTGGTGTTCGAGAAGCTGCGCCTGCGGCCCGGCGACCGCCTGCTCGACGTCGGTTGCGGTTGGGGCGGCATGGTGCGCTACGCGGCGCGGCACGGGGTCAAGGCGATCGGGGTCACGCTGTCGAAGGAGCAGGCGTCCTGGGCGCGCGAAGCCATCGCCCGCGACGGGCTCGAAGACCTCGCCGAAGTGCGCCACGGCGACTACCGCGACGTGCGGGAGTCCGGTTTCGACGCGGTGTCGTCGATCGGGCTGACCGAGCACATCGGCGTGCACAACTACCCCGCGTATTTCGGTTTCCTGCAGTCGAAGATGCGCCCCGGTGCGTTGCTGCTCAACCACTGCATCACCCGCCCGGACAACAGGACGGCGGCGGGTGCCGGCGGTTTCATCGACCGTTACGTCTTCCCCGACGGTGAGCTCACCGGGTCGGGCCGCATCATCACCGAGGCGCAGGACGTCGGCCTGGAGGTGGTCCACGAGGAGAACCTGCGCCACCACTACGCGCTGACATTGCGCGACTGGTGCCGCAACCTGGTGGAGCACTGGGACGAGGCCGTCGCCGAGGTCGGCATGGCGACCGCGAAGGTGTGGGGTCTCTACATGGCCGGGTCGCGGCTGGGCTTCGAGACGAACATCGTTCAGCTGCACCAGGTTCTGGCGGTCAAGCTGGACGGTGGCTACGACGGCGGTCTGCCGCTGCGGCCGTGGTGGACGGCCTAGCCGTCGATACGCCGGGCGCCCAGCTCGTTCTGCAGTAGTTCGAGCGCGACTTCCTCCGGATCGCGGCGGGGCGTCTCGGAGGTGTCGCTGCCGGCTTCGGCCAGCATGCTCTCCTCGTCGTCCTCCTCCGGCGGTGGCGGGGGCGGCGGCGGTTCGGGGATGGTGCGCCTGGGCCGCGGTGGCGTCGGCGCGGCGCCGGCGCTGGGTTCCGGCGGGGCGGCGGGTCCCGCGTCCCCGGTTTCGCAGCGGATCTTCCAGTCCACACCGAGGGCGTCTTTCAGTGCCTCGCGGATGACGTCGGCGTTGCGCTGCTCGGTCAGCCGCTTGGCCAGCGGTGCCGACTCGTGGCTGAGCACCAGGGTGTCACCTTCGACCGCGCGGACAATCGCGCCCGACAACATCACCTCGGTGGTGCGGCTGCGTTCACGCACCTTGTCGCGCACCGTCGACCACATGCTGCGCACCGCGGCGGCGTTCGGTTCGCCGGTGACGGCCGGGGGCGGCGCCTCGACCACCGGATCCGACGGCGGACGCACCGGCGGCGGTGAGGGCGGTTTGTCCTCGGCGGCTTGCTCGGACGGCGCCGGTGCCGTGGGCTCGGGGCGGGCGAAGCGGGTGGTGCGCAGACCGTTCGCGCCGATCGCGAGTAGCTCCCCGGGCTCGATGTCG
>NZ_LZJE01000378.1:0-22768 GCF_001666865.1 Mycobacterium sp. E136 | reverse complement strand
ATCGCCGCGGGTCTCGTGTTGGCGCTGGGAATTTCGGCGTAGTCGCCGCGGGTCAGACCTCGACGACGACCGCGCCGCCCTGGCCGCCACCGGCGCACATCGCGGCGACACCGACGCCGCCACCACGCCGCTGCAGTTCGTAGACCAGCGTGGTGACCATCCGCGCACCCGATGCGGCGATGGGATGGCCGAGGCTGCAACCACTTCCGGAGAAGTTCACCAGCTCCTCGTCGATGCCGTACTCGCGGCGAGCCGCGATCGGCACCGATGCGAACGCCTCGTTGATCTCCCACAGCGCGACGTCGGACGGCTTGAGGCCGGCGCGGTCGTCGTCGAGGTCTGACCCGCGGCGACTACGCCGAAATTCCCAGCGCCAACACGAGACCCGCGGCGATCAAGAGCGTCGCGGTCAGCCCGTGAATTCCCAGCGCGGCTGAGAGCTTGCCGCCGTTGGCGAGCACGGTCGCGGCGTCCGCGATCGGGGTGAGCGACGCGGCGATCAGCGCCCAGCCGAGCGCTCCGGGGCCGGCGGCCGCCCACACCACCAGCAGCACCACCCCCGACGAGATGTCGCGGACGCCCTTGATCGCGGTGAGACCGCGGATGTCGTCAGCCGCGATACCGAAGGCGAGCGTGGCCTGCCGAGGCTGCAGGAGGAAGCGGCCGCCGATCGCGATGATTCCGATGCTGGCGATGAGCGCAATGGCGAGTGCGGAGATGTGCATGACGATCCGGCTTTCTGGTTGATGTGCGATTTAGTCTAGCAATGTTAGATAACAATGCTAGACTATGATTTATGTCCCCACGACCCGCTCCCGACCTGGACATTCGGCGTGACCAGGTGGTTCGCACCGCCCGTGCGCTCGCAGAGTCGGACGGCTGGGCCGCGGTCACGATGCGCCGCCTCGCCGGAGAACTTGGCGTCAGCCAGCCGGTTCTCTACTCGGCATTCGCCAACCGCCAGGCGCTGGTCGACGCGGTGGCTCTCAACGGGTTCGCCGACCTCGCCGCGGCACTGGAGGCGGTCGAGGCCAACCCAATGGCTCGGATGCGTGCCTATCTCGACTTCGCCGCCGCGAACCCGAGGGTCTACGAGGCGATGTTCTCGATGCCCTCAGGTCTGTCCTTCGCGGCCGACGACACGCCCGAACCACTCCGGCGGGCATTCGCGCCCCTGCGCGACGCGTTTCCCGACGCCGACGGCACCCGGGCCGAGGTGGCGTGGTCGGTACTGCACGGACTGGCGACCCTTCAGGCCGGGGCGCGCCTGCGACCCGCACAGGTGCAGCAGCGGCTGGACCTGGCCCACCAAATGCTCACCCAGGAGAACGGCTCGTGAACATTCTGATCGAAATCCTCGCCGGCGCCGCGATTCTCGCGAACGGCATCGTCTACGGCACCGACGTGTTCGGCGCGATCGTGCTGCGTCCCGCGGTCGCGGCGGTCGACGATCGCACCCTCACCCAATTACTCGGTCACATTCACCGAATCGCCGATCGCCGTTTCTCGGTGATCGGCGCGGTCGGCCTGATCGCCGCCGTGGCGACCGCAGCGGCGGCGGCGGTGAGCGGGCGCTGGGCCAGCGCCGCTTCCGCAGCGGTGGCCACCCTCGCCCTGATCGGGTTCCTGGTGGTCTACACGCGGATCAGCAAGCCGGTGAACGCGGTGCTGACCGCCGCCGCGGTCGCGGGGGAGGTGCCGGCCGATGCTCGCCGGCTCCAAAACCGTTGGGAGTCAGTCATCGACGTGCGCGTCGTGGTGCAGACCGTTGCCCTGCTCGCACTATGCGTCGCGCTCGGTGCGGCCTGACGGTCGCTCCGTCCCCGACTACTCGAACATCACGACGATCTTGCCGAACGGGCCCCGGTCCAGATGATCCAAGGCGGCCGGAAGATCGCGTAATGGGTATCGGGTGTCGATCGCGGGCTTCATGCCGGTGCGATCCACCGCGGCGACAAGGTCTTCCAAGGCCCGTCGATGCCCCGTGCCGATGCCGTGGATGGTCACGTCTTTCAACATCAACGGCATGACGGGGGTCGACGCGTCAAAGCCCGCAAGAGCGCCGATCTGATGAATGTGGCCACCCACCGCCGCCACCTCGACGGCTGCTCCCAGGTGCGGGCCACCGACGATCTCGAGGATGTGGTCTGCGCCGCGATCGCGGGTCAGTTGGAGGATGGCCTCGACCCAGCCGTCCGCGCGGCGGTCCACGAAGTGGTCTGCGCCGAGCGCCATAACCTGATCCCGCTTGCCCGCGCTGCCGGAGACGATCACCTCCGCTCCGTGCATCTTGGCGATCTGGACACCGAACAGCGACACGCCTCCCGTGCCTTCGACCAGCACGACATCACCGGCGTGTACGTGACCGCGCTCGACCAGTGCGAACCATGCCGTGAGCCCCGCGCAGGGCAGCGTGGACGCCTCAGCAAGTGACAACGTCGCGGGTGCGTGGGCGAACCAATCCTCGTCGAACGCAATATATTCGGCCAGGACGCCGGGGTAGTACCCTCCGAGCGTTCGGTACGGCGGCGTGCGTGCGTCACCTCCGCGTCGGCCGTCGAGCCAGTCGGGAGCGAAAGTCGATATCGCCGTCTCGCCGTGGGCGAATCAGGTTACCCCGGCACCGACGGAGATTACCGTTCCGGCGAGATCCGAACCGGGCGTGAACGGAAACGCCAGCGGGAGACCGCGACCCGACTCGATCACCATCTTGTCGCGATGATTGAGAGGAACCGCCGCCACCTTCACGAGGACCTCGCCGGGCCCCGGGTCCGGCGGCGCGACGGCCCTCAAAGTCAGCGTCGCTCGCCCGATCTCGTCGAGCTCCCAGCCCCGCATCACTGTTGTCGTCATGAGTCATCCCGCCGTCGATTCACTCAACGGTGCGACAACGGGGCGGAGCGGAAAATTCCGTCGACCGCCGATCGGTCCGGGTTCGATGCCCGAACCGGGGGCTAACGCTTACGCGCGGATTTCTTGGCCGGCTTGGCCTTGTTCTCCTCGATGAGCCTGCTCGCCCGGTCGAGGATGCAGTCGAGGCCGAACTCGAAGTTCTTGTCGTCGGCCGCACCGATGTGATGGCCCTTCTCGGTGACCAGCGCCAGCAGCGGCGTGCTGTCGGCGTCGATGCTCATCGATTCCTCGAGGTCGCTCGGGCCCTCGTTGGCGGCGCGGTTCTTCTCCCGAAGACGATGCAGCACAACGGATCCGCGAACATGCACCGACACCGCGGAGTAGGTGTCGAACGCATCCTCGGGGGACAGGCCCGCCTCGACCAGGCCCGCGATCGCCTTCTCGACCTCCTGCACGCCCAGCTTGGCCACCCGCGGGCTGAGCGCCGACCGGATGAGGATCAGGTCGCACAGAATCGGGTTGCCCATGAACGTCTTCCGCATCGTGCGCGCATGATTGCGCAACGTCTCGCGCCAATCCTTGGCTTCGACATAGGGCGTGGCGAAGACATATTGGCGCAGCGCGCGGTCGGTCATCGCGTTGAGGAGGTCGTCCTTCTTGCGGAAGTACCAGTAGATGCTCGTCACCCCGACGCCGAGGTGCTTGCCGAGCAGCGGCATGGACAGGTTGTCGATGCCCACCTCTTCGGCGAGTTCGAAGGCGCCTTTGATGATGTCGTCGGGATTGATGGACCCACGCTCGCGTCGTTGACGCTTCTCCGCGGTCGCCTGCCTTGCCACGTAGGGCACCTCCATCGAATAAGCCGCGCGCGCAGCCCCCCGAAAAGCGGGGTGGTGGACTCGAATGTACCGTCAGCCGCCTCTGATCTGCGCCAATGCAGGTGTGTCGCGGCTGCGCCGTTACCGTCAACCATACCGGGAGCCGTTCCGCCACCGGCCTCCACGGTAATTCCGCTCTTCTACTGTAAGTCCTATAGTAAGCTTTTCTACGCAATCGAGTGAGCGAAAGGCCGCATGGACCTCGGGCTGAAGGACGCTACCGCCGTCGTGGTCGGCGGCGGGCGCGGAATGGGTTTGGCGACGGCGCGCTGCCTGGCTGAGGACGGGGCCAGAGTGGCGCTCATTGGACGGACACCCGACGTCCTCGCGGACGCAGCAACGGCCCTCGCCGAGATCGGCAGCCCCGACACGCTCGCGCTGGCCGCCGACACCACGGACGCCGATCAGGTGCAACGCGCCTTCGACGAAGTCGGCGAACGCTGGGACGGGCGACTCAACATCCTCATCAACGCTGTCGGACCGGACGCCGTCGGCACATTCGAGGACCTGACCGACGAGCAGTGGCGTATCGCCTTCGACGGCGGCGTGATGGGCATGGTGCACTGCGTGCGCTCGGCGCTGCCGCTGCTGCGTGCGGCGGAGTGGGCGCGCATCGTGAACTTCTCGGCCCATTCGACGCAGCGCCAGAGCGTCATCCTGCCCGCCTACACCGCGGCCAAGGCAGCGTTGACGAGCATTTCGAAGAACCTGTCGCTGCTGTTGGCCAAGGACGAGATCATGGTCAACGTGGTCTCCCCGGGCAGTATCGCGTCGGAAGCGCTGATCGGCTGGGCCGAGTCGGTGGGCGTCGACGGCACCGACCCGTACGCGCTGATGGCCGCGATCGATGAGCACTTCGGCCATCCGGCGCATCTGCCCCGTGCGGGTCTGCCCGACGAAATCGGGCCTGTGGTCGCGTTTCTCGCGTCCCGCCGGAATTCCTATATGACCGGCGCCAACATCAACGTCGACGGAGGCTCAGACTTCACCTGAGGCTTCATCGCAACCATCGGCTGAGGAGGTCATCATGGCTTCGGCGAAGGACGCCCGCGAGTGGGCCCGCAACCATCTGCGCGGGATCGGTGACTCCCTCTACACACCCTTCTGCGGCGTCGACGGCGACGACATCGATTGGGACGCCTATCGGACGCTGGTGCGGCACTGCGTGGGGGCGCTGGGTCATCCACTGCTGTGGTGCACGAGCGGTATCGCGGAGTTCTGGGCGCTGACCCTCGACGAGCGAAAGCGGTTGCTGGAGGTGGCCATCGAGGAGGGCCGCGCCGCCAACCCCGACGTCGTCATACAGGCGTGCACCGCGGCGACCGCGGCCAAGGACTGCCTCGAACTCACGCGCCACGCCCAGGAGGCCGGCGCCGACATCGTCTACATCCAGACGCCGATGATGGAGGCGCACGGCGGGCAGGGCGTGCTGAACTTCTTCCGCTACATCGCCGACCGCACCGACATCGCACTGGGCATGTTCAACTCCCCGTCCTCGGGTTACGTGTTGACACCCGCCGAGAGCGCCGCGATCTACGACGAGATCCCCGCGGTCTGCGCGACGAAGGAGGGCGCGTTCCGGCCGATGGCCAGCAGGAAACTGCACGAGTTGGCTCCGGGTCTCGCGGTGTGGGAGTGCGACAAGACCGTGTACCGCGCCGGGTGGCTGCGCGACGGCATCGTCTGCCCCGCGCAACTCGGGACGTCGGGCTACCTGTTCGAAACCCCTGAGCGGCGGGTGTTCAGCGAGTACTGGGAGCTCATCGTCAACGACAAACTCGTCGAGGCGATGGACTACGCGCGCGAATCAGGGCTCGACCAGTTCGACCTCGACATGGGTTCGTGGTTCACCTGCTATCCGGGGCGGCCGGACTACTTCACTCATTGGGGTGGGGCGTTCAAGTACGCGGCGTCGGTGCTCGGCCTGCCGATCGGGGAGTACCCGCACTCCCGTCCGCCGCAGGCACAACTCCCTGCCGACGCGAAAGTCCAGATCGAGAACGCGTATCGACGGTTCGGACTGGTCGAGGCGTGAGCCGTTTGTGGCGTCCGAACGGCCCTGGCGGCTGTTGCGGAAGGCGCTACCGATAGGTGTACAGTATGAGCATTCACAAAGCTCTCGCCGCTGGAGGAGGACTGCTGGGTGAGCGCTCCTGACCAAGTCGCCGACGCCCGACCCTCCGATGCCGCGCCGGTCCGCTACGAGGTGCTCGACACCGGGGTAGCGGTCCTGACCCTGAACCGGCCGGATCGGATGAACGGCTGGGGCGGGGAACTCGCCGACACGTTCTACGAACGCATGGACGACGCCGAGGCCGATCCCGAGGTGCGGGCGATCGTCGTCACCGGCAGCGGCCGCGCGTTCTGCGCGGGTGCCGACATGGGTGACCTCACGACGATCAGCGCGACGACGGTCGACGCCGCCTCCGACACCGACGTGGGCAAGCTCGTCGGCGCGCGGCATCCGCATTTCCTGATGGGCGTGCGCAAACCCGTCATCGCCGCGATCAACGGCGCCTGCGCGGGCATGGGGCTGACGCTGGCGCTGGCGTGCGATGTGCGCTTCGCCGCCGAGGGCGCCAAGTTCACCACGTCGTTCGCCAGGCGCGGGTTGATCGCCGAGTACGGCATCTCGTGGATCTTGCCGCGCATCGTCGGCACCGGCGTCGCCATGGACCTGCTGCTGTCGGGCCGGGTGTTCTTCGCCGACGAGGCCGCGCGGCTGGGCGTCGTCAACGACGTGGTGGCACCGGACGAATTGCTGCCCCGCGCGGTCGGATACGCCGAGGACATCGCCGCCAACTGTGCGCCCAGTTCGCTGGCGGTGATCAAACAACAGGTGTACGCAGACACCATGCGCGATGTCTTCGATGCCAGCGACCACGCCGAGAAGCTGATGCACGAGTCGATGACGCGTCCCGATTTCCTCGAGGGCATCACGAGTTTCTTCGAGAAGCGCCCGCCGTACTTTCCGCCCCTCAAAACCGAGCAGGAGGACACGCCATGACTTCGCCACAGCCACTGGACTACATGGCCATCGACGTCGACAACCACTACTACGAGCCACTGGACGCCCTCACTCGGCACCTGCCCAAGGAGTTCCGCAGCCGCGGTGTGCAGATGCTCACCGACGGGAAGCGCACGTACGCCGTGTTCGGTGGGGTGATCAACCACTTCATCCCGAACCCGACGTTCGACCCGATCATCGAGCCCGGCTGCCTGGACCTGTTGTTTCGCGGGGAGATTCCCGACGGTGTCGATCCGGCGTCGCTGATGAAGGTCGACCGGCTGGCCGACCATCCCGAGTATCAGAATCGCGACGCCCGGGTGAAGATCCTGGACAAGCAGAACCTCGAAACCGTGTTCATGCTGCCGACTTTCGCGTGCGGCGTCGAGGAGGGCCTCAAGCACGACATTCCGGCCACCATGGCCTCGGTCCACGCGTTCAACCTGTGGCTCGACGAGGACTGGGGTTTCGACCGGCCCGACCACCGCATCATCGCCGCGCCGATCATCTCGCTGGCCGACCCGGAAAAGGCGGTCGAGGAGGTCGAGTTCGTTCTGGAGCGGGACGCGAAGCTGGTGTGTGTGCGCCCGGCGCCGGTGCCGGGTGAGGTGAGGCCCCGCTCGCTCGGCGACCCGGTGCACGACCCGGTGTGGGCGCGCCTGGCCGAGGCCGGTGTCCCGGTGGTCTTTCACCTGTCCGACTCCGGCTACATGGCGATCCCCGCACTGTGGGGCGGCAGCGGCGTGTTCAAGGGTTTCGGTAAGCGCGACCCGCTTGACATGGTGATCATGGACGACCGAGCCATCCATGACACCATCGCCTCGATGATCGTCCACCAGGTGTTCACCCGGCACCCCAAACTCCGCGTGGTGAGCATCGAGAACGGTTCTTACTTCGTCTACCGGCTCATCAAACGGCTCAAGAAGTCTGCCAACAACGCGCCATACCACTACAAAGAGGATCCGGTCGAGCAGTTGCGCAACAACGTCTGGATCGCGCCGTACTACGAGGACGACGTGAAGCTGCTGGCCGAGACCATCGGGGTGGACAAGATCCTGTTCGGGTCGGACTGGCCGCACGGAGAGGGGTTGGCCGATCCCACATCGTTCACCGCGGACATCCCACAGTTCCCAGAGTTCAGCCACGAAGACACTCGAAAGGTGATGCGCGACAACGCCCTCGAACTGCTCGGCGCGAACGTCACGGCCGGCGCCGGCAGATGAGTGAATGGACGATCGGGGCGGTTCTCGACGCGATCGCCCAGGCGGTACCTGATCGGTTGATGACGGTGTGCGGCGAGCGCCGCAGCACGTTCGCGCAGTCGGCGGATCGCACCCGTCGCCTTGCGAACTATCTGGCCGCACAGGGTCTCGGCGCACACCGCGAACGCGACGAACTGCAAAACTGGGAGTGCGGACAGGATCGCGTCGCGCTGCTCATGCACAACGATCTGTACCCCGACATGGTGATCGGATGCCTGAAGGCGCGCACGGTCCCGGTCAACGTCAACTACAACTACACCCCGCGCGAGGTCGCCGAACTGCTCGACTACCTGCGTCCGCGTGCGGTCATCTACCACCGGTCGTTCGGGCCGAAATTCGCCGATGTATTGCTGCCACCCACGGCTGACCTGATGATCTCGATCGATGACGACGGGTCGGTTCGCGAGCTTGCCGGCGCGATCAACCTCGAAGACGCTCTTGCGCAGGGTGATACCGACATCGACATCAGCGCCTCGCCCGACGACGTGATGATGGTGTGCACCGGCGGGACCACCGGCCGGCCCAAGGGTGTGATGTGGCGCCAGAGCGACACCTACGTCATCTCGATGAACGGCGCCGACCACGAGTCGGTCGACGAGATCCACGGCAAGGTCGCGCACGGCGGACAGCCGTGGTTCGCGGTTTCGCCGCTGATGCACGCGGCGGGAATGTGGACGGCGTTCGCGGCCCTGCTCAACGGTCTGCCGGTGATCCTCTACAACCAGACGCGATTCGACCCGCGCGCCGTGCTGGAGACCGCGCAGCGGGAGAAGGTCGGCCTCATGACGATGGTCGGCGATGCCTACGCGGCGCCGTTGGTCGAAGAGTTGCGTTGTGGCTCCTATGACCTGTCATCGCTGTTCGCGATCGGGACCGGCGGGGCGGCCACCAATCCGAAACACCAACGCGCACTGTTGGACCTGCTGCCTCAGATCACGCTCATCAACGGTTACGGATCGTCGGAGACCGGCAACGTCGGATTCGGCCGCAGCCAGCGCGGTGAGCAGAAGGACACCTTCGAATTGCGCGAAGGGGCCCTGGTGCTCTCCGAGGACTACCGCCGTTTCCTCGAACCCGGTGAGGACGAGGTCGGCTTCGTCGCCCGCGGCGGCCGAATTCCGCTCGGCTACTTCGACGATGAGGCGGCGACGCGGCGAACCTTCCCGGTGGTCGACGGGCAGCGCGTGGTGATCTCCGGCGACCGTGGCTCCTTGGCCGCCGACGGCACATTGCGGTTGTTCGGACGTGACTCGCTGGTCGTCAACACGGGAGGCGAAAAGGTGTTCGTCGAGGAGGTCGAAGAGGTGCTGCGCGCACACCCGGCGATATTCGACGCGTTGGTGGTGGGACGGCCGAGCGAGCGGTGGGGTGAGGAGATCGTCGCGCTGGTGGCGCTGAAGGACGGCACGGACATCGCACACGAACCGCTGCACGCCCACTGCACAGCGAGCCTGGCGCGGTTCAAGGCGCCGAAGGAGTTCATCGTGGTCGACCAGGTCCGCCGCCTCGGAAACGGTAAGGCCGACTACCGCTGGGCCAAAGCCGCTGCGACACAACAGGTGACCGCATGACCGCCCGCGCCATTGATTGCCTGGTCAATGTCCACTTCGGCGAGACCGAACAGCAGCCGACGTGGATGCTCAAGGTCCGAGACGACTACTTCAAGGGTCCGAAGTCGATGTTCGCGCCCGCCGACCTCGGCGAGCTGCTCGAGGAGATGGACGAGCAGGGGGTGCAGAAGGCGATCCTGATGGACAGCATCTCCAAACCGTCGACGACGGCGCGCAAATTCGTCGATGCCCGGCCGGATCGGTTCGCGTTGGCGATCGGCGGTGTCAACCTGTTGCGGCCCATTCCGTCGCTGCGGGAGCTGGCATCCGTCGCCAATGACCTGCCGGTCGCGTATGCCGCTGTGGGGCCCAGCTTTTGGGGCGACGGCCAGTATCCGCCCAGTGACGCCGTCTACTATCCGCTCTACACCAAGTGCGCCGAGCTCGAGCTGCCGCTGTGCATCAACACCGGAATCCCCGGACCGCCGATTCCCGGTGAGGTGCAGAACCCGATCCACCTCGACCGGGTCTGCGTACGGTTTCCGGAACTCAAGCTCTGCATGATCCACGGGGCCGATCCGTGGTGGGACGTCGCGATCCGCTTGCTGATCAAGTACCAGAACCTGCGCTTGATGACGTCGGCGTGGTCACCGAAGCGGTTGCCCGAGAGCCTGCTTCACTACATGCGCACGCGAGGCCAGAACAAGGTGATCTACGCCTCGGACTGGCCGGTGCTCAAAATGCGCCGAGTCGTTCCCGAGGCGCTGGCCCTTGACCTGCCCGCCGAGGTGCTGGACAACTACTTGTACAACAACGCGCAGGAGTTCTTCTTCAGCGCCGACAAGGAGCAGTGATGGACCGTTACGAACTGCGCAGGCTCGACTACAGCCTGTCCGAGGACCACCAGGCGCTGCAGGCCGCGTACAAGGACTTCTTCAAGACGCACTGTTCGATCGAGACCGTCCGCGCCGCGGAGCCGACCGGATTCGACAAGAGCCTCTGGGAACGGCTGTGCACGATGGGCGCGACCACGATGGCGCTGCCCGAAGACGTCGGCGGCGACGGCGCCACGCTGGTGGACCTGACGCTGGTGGCCGAGGAGATCGGCCGCTCGCTGGCACCCGTGCCGTGGATCGACCACGTCAGCGCGGCCCGACTGCTCGGTCGACTGGGCGCCGTCGACTCCGACATCGTGAGCGGCAAGCAGATCGTCGGGCTCGACCCTCAGCAGGACAGCGTCTCGGGGGTGCGCCTGCTGCCGAGCGGATCGATCGCCGACCATATCGTCCTGCGCGACGGGGCCGACATCGTCAAGCTGACGTTCGCCACCCGGCCGACGAAGGTCGACAACATCGGCCGGCTGCCGATGGCGTGGATCGACCCGGCCGCCGCCGACAGCCGCACCGTCGTGGCGAGCGGACCCGAGGCGCTGGCGGAATACCAACGCGCCCTGGATGAATGGCGGGTGTTGACGGGAGCGGCGCTGGTCGGCCTTGTCGAGGAGACGATGACCATCGCCGCTGAGTTCTCCAAGACCCGGTACACGCTGGGCGTGCCCATCTCGACCCTGCAGGCGATCTCGCATCCGCTGGCCAACATCGCGATCACGGTGCAGGGCGGACGCAACCTGGCACGCCGCGCCGCTTGGTTCCTCGACAACGAACCAGACGAGCGGCCCGAACTGGCGCCGTCGGCCTTCGTGTTCATGGCCGAAGAGGCCTCCAAGGCCGCCACGATGGCGGTGCAGGTCCAAGGCGGGCTCGGGGTGTCGGCGGAGGCTGCGGCCGGCGCGTACCTCCTGCGCGCCCGCGGGTGGGCGCTCGCCGGGGGAGACCCGGCCGCCGCCGCCAAGTACATCGCCGGCATCGTCGCGGCTCGCGAGAGCGGAGAGGGCAAGTAATGGAATTCTCACGGGTCGAACTCTCCGAAGAGGATCGGGCCTTCCTCGAGGAATCGCGCGCGTTCCTGAAGGAGATCGTCACCGACGACGTCATCCGCCGTGACCGCGAGACCGGCGACAACTTCGACGAGGGCGTGCACCTGGCTCTCGGCAAGGGCGGATACCTTGCCCGCGAATGGAAGCCGGAATCCGAGGGCGGGTTCAACCGGATCCGTCGGCGCATCTGGGAACTGGAGAAGCGTCGCGCGCACGTGCCATGGGTGACATTCGGCACCACGGCGATGATCGCCCGGTCGGTGGACAAGTTCGGCTCACCCGAACTGAAGGCCGAGGTGATGCCGCGGGTGTACACCGGCGAGGTCCGGCTCTGCCTCGGTTACACCGAGCCCGAGGGCGGATCCGACGTCGCCACCTGCAAGACCAGGGCCGTGCGGGACGGCGACGGATGGATCATCAATGGCTCCAAGATGTTCACCACCGGCGCCCACAACTGCCAGTACGTCTTCCTGATCACCAACACCGACCCCGAGGCGCCGAAACACAAGAGCCTCACCATGTTCCTGGTGCCGCTCGACTCGCCGGGCATCGAGATCCAGGGCATCCGCACCGTCGACGGCGACAGGACGAACATCGTGTACTACAGCGATGTCCGCGTCGACGACAAATACCGCCTCGGTGAGGTGAACGACGGCTGGACGGTGGTGCGCGAACCGCTCAACGTCGAACACGGCGCCGTGGAGGCGGCCGTCGACGGCCTGCAGGACGTCTCGATCATGATGCACCAGGCCAACACGATGGCCACCGCGGTCGACAGGGCAGCCGCGCTGGTCGCCCAGCCGGATCCCAACGGCCGCAGGCCCATCGACGACGGGTCGGTGGCTTACCGGTTGGGCCGCAGCGTCGCCCGCATGGAGGCGTCCTTCTCGGCCACCAGCATCTTCGGCCGGGTGGCGCTGGCGCAGACGATGCGCGACGTCTCGCCCGATCTGATGGACCTGCTCGGCACGGCGTCCTCGCTGCCGCTCGGCACCGACGGAGCGATCGACGACGGTGCCGCCGAGTACGTGTACCGGTTCGCGCCGCTGGTCGGCATCTACGGCGGCACACTGGAGGTGTTCCGCAACATGATCGCCCAGTACGTTCTCGGCCTGGGCAAGCCGGCGTACGCCCCGCCCGTCAAGAAAGCCTCCTAACGCCGGTTTCGGCGAGCGTGCGTGTTTGCCCACGACACACCGCGTAACCTCGACATTTTCCGCACGCTCGCGCCTGAGGAAGGTGCACATATGCCTGAACCGACAGCAACGCCGTCCGTCCGTCGCGCACTGGTGATGGGACCGAGCGGCTTCGTCGGTTCACACGTCACACGCAAACTCGTCGAGCGCGGCGACGACGTGCGGGTGTATCTGCGTAAGACGAGTTCCACCGTGGCCATCGACGATCTCGACGTCGAACGGTGCTACGGCGACCTGTACGACGACGAAGCCCTCCGCGCGGCGATGGCCGACCGCGACGTCGTCTACTACTGCATCGTCGACACCCGTTTCCATCTGCGTGACCCGGCACCGCTGTTCGAGACCAACGTCAACTGCCTGCGCCGGGTGCTCGACGTCGCGGCGAAGGCCGGCCTGCACCGATTCGTGTTCTGCAGCACCATCGGAACGATCGCGCTCGGCGACGGACGTCGGCCGGTGACCGAGGACATGCCGTTCGACTGGGGCGACAAGGGTGGCGCGTACATCGAGTCGCGTCGGCAGGCCGAGGAACTGGTGCTGTCCTATGCCCGCGACCGTGGCCTGCCCGCGGTGGTGATGTGCGTGTCGAACCCGTACGGAGCGCGAGACTTTCAGCCGCACCAGGGACTGATGGTGCGGTACGCCGCGTTGGGCAAGATCCCCGCCTACATCAAAGGTGTGTCCACCGAGGTGGTCGGCATCGAAGACGTCGCCGAGGCTTTCCTGCTCGCCGCCGAACACGGCAGGGTGGGGGAGCGCTACATCATCTCCGAGAGCTACATGCCGATGCGAGACATGCTGACGACGGCCGCCAGAGCGGTCGGTGCGAAGCCGCCACGGTTCGGGATCCCCCTGTCGGTGGTGTATGCGTCGGCCTGGTTGGGCGACAAGCTCTCCCGGCTGGTCGGCCGCGAGTTCCAGATGAACACCAATGGCGTTCGCCTGTTGCACATCATGGCGCCCGCGGACCACGGTAAGGCGACACGTGAACTCGGCTGGCACCCGCGGCCCACCGCCGAGTCGCTCGAGCGGGCCGCGCGATTCCACGTCGAACAGGCAAGAAAGACGGCTGGCGAATGACCGAAGCCGACCTCGTCGAGATCGAGGCGATCAAACAGTTGAAGGCGCGCTACTGCCGCCTCCTCGACACCAAGGACTGGGCGGCGTGGCGATCGCTGTTCGCCGACGACTTCCTCAGCGACACTTCGCCCGCCGGCGGCAAGAAGATCCAAGGCGCCGACGAGTTCGTCGCGTTCACCCGCAAGAGCCTGCGCAACCAGGCCACCGTGCACCAGGTGCACGCTCCCGAGATCGAACTGACTTCGCCGACGACGGCCCGCGGTGTGTGGGCGCTCGAGGACGTCGTCCGGTTCGGGCCCGGCGTCAACCTGCGTGGCTATGGCCACTACCACGAGACCTACGAGAAGCTCGACGGCCAGTGGCGCTTCACGAGCTCGACGCTGACGCGTCTGCGCGAGGACGTCTTCAACGGAGTTGTCGCCGTCTACATCTCGGATCGCGTGCGCAAGCTCATCATGAAGGCCTCGCGTCGCGCACTGAAGTGAGCCCGATCAGGACCGGATGAACTCGAGCAGGTCGGGATTGATGACGTCGTGGTGGGTGACGAACGCCCCGTGCGGATAGCCGGGATAAGTCTTCAAGGTGCCGTTCGGCAGTAGCTTCGCCGACAGCGGTCCCGAATCCTCGTACGGGACGATTTGGTCGTCGTCGCCGTGCATCACCAGAACGGGGATCGTGATCTTCTTCAGGTCTTCGGTGAAATCGGTCTGTGAGAACGCGACGATACCGTCGTAATGCGCCTTGGCGCCGCCCATCATGCCCTGGCGCCACCAGTTCTCGATGATCGCCTCCGACGGCTCCACGCCGGGGCGGTTGAATCCGTAGAACGGGCCCGCGGCCAGCGAGCGGTAAAACTCCGACCGGTTCGCCGCCAGCTGCGCCTGCAGATCGTCGAACACCTCCTTCGGCAGCCCGCCGGGGTTGGTGTCGCTCTTGACCATTATCGGCGGCACGGAGCTGATCAGGACCGCCTTGGCCGCTCGCTCCTGACCGTGGCGCGCGAGATAGTGCGCCACCTCACCGCCGCCCGTCGAATGGCCGATGTGCACCGCGTCATGCAGGTCGAGGTGCTCGACGACGGCCGCGAGATCGTCTGCGTAGTGGTCCATGTCGTGACCGTCGGCAACCTGCGCCGACCTGCCGTGCCCGCGGCGGTCATGCGCGACGACGCGGTACCCGTGCTGCAGGAAGAACAGCATCTGCGTGTCCCAGTCGTCGGCCGACAGCGGCCATCCGTGACTGAACACGATCGGCTGGCCCGAACCCCAGTCCTTGAAGAAGATGTCGACGCCGTCGCTCGTGG
Organism: Mycobacterium sp. E136; assembly: GCF_001666865.1. Lineage (NCBI taxonomy): Bacteria > Bacillati > Actinomycetota > Actinomycetes > Mycobacteriales > Mycobacteriaceae > Mycobacterium > Mycobacterium sp. E136. The sequence continues at coordinate 7,703 of NZ_LZJE01000378.1, read as the reverse complement.
TGATCGTGGGCATGCTGGCTCCTGTTCGTGGAACGTCACGCTATGCGCACTCTGCCACGCCCGCACTCCTTTCGCGCGAGTACTACTCGGGTGCCCGACTCAGGGTCACCGCGTGAGGATCGTCGCGGCGGCCGTACCGGGTGCGCCGTAGAGCTGGGCGAAGCCCACCTTCGGTTCGCCGGGCACCTGGCGGTCGCCGGCCTCGCCGCGGAGCTGGCGCACCAACTCGTGAATCTGGCGCAGACCCGACGCGCCGATCGGCTCGCCGTTGGCGATCAGGCCGCCGTCGGTGTTGATCGGCAGAGTGCCGGTGATCTCGGTGGCCCCGTCGGCGAGCAGCTTCTCCTGGTCTCCGTCGGCGCAGAAGCCGCACTCGGCCATGTGGATGATCTCGGCGCCGGCGTCGGTGTCCTGCAACTGGATGACGTCGACGTCCTGTGGCGCCACCCCGGCCTTCTCGAATGCCGCCTTCGCGGCGTAGACGGTCGGCGCGACATCCTCCTCGACGGGCGCGAACGTCGTGTTGACCTCGTAGGCACCGTATTTGCGGGTGCGGACCTCGACCGCCCGCAGGTACACCGGCTTGGACGTGTAGCGCTCGGCGATGTCGGCACGGCACATCACGACGGCCGCTGCGCCCTCGTCGGGTGCGCAGAACATGTACTGCGTGAGCGGATAGTTGAGCATCGTGGAGTTGAGGATCTGGTCCTCGGGGATGGGCTTGCGCCGGAACGCGTTGGGGTTCAGCGCGCCGTTGCGGAAGTTCTTGGCCGCCACCTTGGCCAGCGTCTGCGCAGAGATGCCGTGCTGATGCAGGTAGCGGTTGGCCTTCATCCCGAAGAACTGGGTCGTCAGGTACTGGCCGTTCTCGGCGTACCACCGCGGCATGCCGACCAGGGCGGGATCTTCGGTGAAGGCACCGCGGGGATGCTTGTCCAGCCCGATCGCGATGCCGATGTCGTAGTCGCCCAACCGGATTCCGTCGGCGCACGCCTTGGCGGCACTGGCGGCGGTCGCGCAGGCGTTGAACACATTGGTGAACGGGATACCGGACAGTCCGACCATGCCGACGATCGCGTCCGGGTTGGCGACCGTCCAGCTGCCTCCGGTGGCGAACTGGATGTCTTTCCACTTCACACCGGCGTCGGCGACGGCGGCGAAGATCGCGTCGACGCCCATCTCCATAGCGGACTTGCCTTCGAATCGGCCGAAGGGGTGCAGTCCGACACCGATGATCGCCACGTCGTGCATGCCTGAGCCTCTCTGGTCAACGCCGATCCGACGTGTAACTGTAACTCTTACAGTATCGTAATCGGCGTGGCGCCGGTCATTGAGAACAAGCCGACCTTCTGCCGGATCTGCGAGCCGTTGTGCGGAATGATCGCGACGGTCGAGGACGGCCGCCTGGTGGCGCTGCGGCCCGACAAGGACCACCCGCTCTCGGCCGGTTTCGCCTGTCAGAAGGGCATCGCGTTCACCGAGGTCGTCAACGATCCGGATCGGGTGACGCGGCCGCTGCGCCGCGGGCCGTCCGGCTTCGAAGAGGTGACGTGGGACGAGGCGATGGACGACATCGCGGGCCGGCTGTCGACGATCCTGCGCCGTGACGGTTCCGGCGCGGTTGGCTGGTACATGGGCAACCCGGGCGCGTTCAGCTATGCCCACACCTTCGCGGCGCTGCTGTTCATGAAGGGCCTCGGCCGCCACGGCCACTACTTCACCGCGTCCTCGCAGGACACCAACAGCAGGCTCATCGCCAGCCAGCTGCTCTACGGCGTGCCGACGTCGGTCCCGATACCGGACCTGACGCGAACCGACCTGCTGGTCATGATGGGCGCGAATCCCATTGTCTCGCACGGTAGCTTCCTCACGGCGCCGCGGATCAAGGACCGCATGCACGACATCGTCAAGCGCGGTGGGCGCGTGGTGATCGTCGACCCGCGGCGCAGTGAGACCGCCATGGCGTTCGAATGGCTCGGCATCGTGCCGGACACCGACTCGCTGTTGCTGCTCTCGCTGCTGCACGAGATGTTCGCGTCGGACCTGGTCGACATCGCCGCGGTGAAACGCAAGGCCGACGGCGTCGACTGGCTGCGGTCGCTCTGCCGGCCGTTCGGCCCGGAGTCCACGGCCGCTTCGACCGGGATAGATGCGGACAGTGTGCGGGCGTTGGCGCGCGACCTGGTGAACACTCCGCGGGCGGCGGTCTACGGCAGGCTCGGCACCTGCGTCGGCAGCCACGGCACGTTGACGACGTACCTGATCGATGCGGTGAACCTGGTGGCGGGCAACCTCGATGTGCCGGGCGGATCGGTGTTCAGCTCGATGCACACCGTCGGCCAGAGATGGCAGAACGTCGCGATGGGTGCGGTCATGCGGCGGTCCTATCGACGGAAGCGTTCGCGGATCAGTGGAACCCCGAGTGCGATCGGTTCGGAGCCCGCAGCGCTGATGGCCAAGGAGATCACGACACCCGGCGACCGCCAGATCCGCGCGTTGTTCGTCTCGGCAGGTAACCCTGTGCTGTCGGTGCCCAACGGTGAGGAACTCGAGGCAGCGTTCAGCGAACTCGAGCTCTCCGTCGCGCTCGACTTCTACGTCACCGAGACCAGCGCGCAGTGCGACTACATCCTGCCCGTCACAACGATGTACGAACGCGACGACTTTCCGTACACATTCCAGGGTTTTCAGGCCACGCCCTTCCGTCAAGCGACCGAAGCCGTGCTCGCGCCGGTGGGTGAGGCGCGAGGGGAGTGGGACATCGCCGAGGACCTGGCCCGACGGCTGGCCCGACGTGTGCCCGCCTTCGCGGCATTCGCCGGTGTGCGAAAGGTCCTGGGGCTGTTTGGTTTCGACGCGTCGCCGCGCGCGATGATCGATGCGCTGGTGCGAATGTCCGAGGGCGGGGACAGGTTCGGGTTGCGTCGTGGCGGGTTGTCGCTGCGACGGCTGACCGAGGAGCATCCGCACGGCGTCGTGGTCGCACCCAACATCCGAACGGGCGTGCTGCGCGATGCCATCGGTTACCTGTCGCGCCGGGTTCGGCTGGCACACCCAGGGATCGCCGCCGAGGTCGACAAGCTGTCACAGCGGAAACTGCCCGACGGCTTCTCGCTGCGGATGATCGGCCTGCGCGAGCCGCGGTCGGAGAATTCCTGGATGCACAATTCGCCGTTGTTGATGCGCGGCGACCGTCGCCAGCATGCGCTGATGCATGTCGATGACGCGGCCGAGCGCGACATCCTCGACGGCGACGATGTGCGGATCTCGTCGCCGTACGGTGCCATCACCGTCTCGGTGTCGACGACGAAGGACCTCGTGCCCGGCGTCGTCGCGGTGCCACACGGCTGGGGGCACAAGGGAACCGGCAGTTGGCGGCTGGCCAACCGCGCCGGCGGCGCGAACGTCAACCAGCTGACGTCCAGCGACCCCGACGACGTCGAGGCGCTGTCGGGTATGGCGTGGCTGACGGGTGTGCCGATCCGCGTCGAGCGGGCCTAGCTCGGCGCGAGCGTGCGTGTTTTGCACACGACACACCGCGCGATAGCAGCACCTTGTGCACCGTCGGCGTCCAGCGACCGTGCGTAAAGTGGCCAGAAAGACTGGCGTGTCGAGTGCAAACACGCGCGCTCGCGGAATTGAGGTCGGTTATGCGATGGCGCCCTTTTCCTTGAGCGCCTCGATGCGGTCCCAGTCCATTCCGATGTCCATCAGCACCAGCTCGGTGTGCTCGCTGGCCTGCGGCGCGCGCGTCGTCTCCAGGGGCTCGTGGTTGAACTGCACCGGGCCGCGCACGACCTTGAACGGCTCACCGCCGTCGGCCGCCTCCACCTCGACGACCATGTCGTTGGCGAGTGCCTGCTCGTCGGTGGTCAGGTCGAGGAAACTCTGGAACGGCGCCCACTGGCCCTTCATCGTCTTCAACCGCTGACGCCAGTACTCGAACGGCTTGCTGCCGATCTTCTCACGGATCAATTCAACCGCCGCCGCGGCGTTTTCGATCAGCGGCATCACATCGCTGAAACGGGGGTCGTCGGCGAGCTCGGGCAACTCGAGATGCTCGAATGCGTCGCGGATGTAGCCCGTCGGGCTGACGATGCACAGGTTGATCGTGCCGCCGTCGGAGGTCAGGTAGTTGGCCATGAACGGGTTCACGCTCGGACCCGCCGCATCCGGCATCAGCGAACGCATCGTCTCGCCGGTCTCCATACCCTGTGTCATGCTTGCCCCGCCGGCCCACCACGCCGTGCTCAGCAGAGAGACGTCGAGTTCGATCGCCTCACCGGTGCGCAACCGGTGGAACAGCGCGGCCGAGATCCCGCCCGCGATGTTCATTCCGCCGATCGAGTCGCCGAAGGCCGGGATGCCCTGCGACAGTGCGCCGCCGATCTCCTCGGGAGTCAAGGCGTGCCCGACCCCGCTGCGCGTCCAGAATGCGGTGCCGTCGAAACCGCCGGTGTCACGTTCGGGCCCCTTGTCGCCGTACGCGCTGCCGCGCGCATAGATGATGTCCGGGTTCGCCGCGCGGATGTGTTCGATGTCGAACTTGTTCTTCTGCCGTTGTGCGGGAAGGTAATTGGTGAGGAACACGTCCGAGGTCTTGGCGATCTCGTAGAGCACCTCCTGACCTTCCGGCGTCGACACGTCGATGCCGACGCTGCGCTTGCCGCGGTTGGGGTGCTCGATCAGGGGATGGCGGTTCGGGTCGAGTTGGAAGCCGCCCATGTTGATGAAACCGCGCTGGGTGTCACCGCGCACCGGATGCTCGACCTTGATGACGTCGGCCCCCCAATCGGCGAGGATCGCTCCCGCCGCCGGAACGAACGTGAATTGTGCGACCTCGAGGACGCGCACGCCCTCCATGACCTTGACCAAATCGGCTCCCTCGTACCCGGCGCTCCGGCTGTTGAATAAACCTACTGTAAGCATTACAGTTAGTCGTCCCGCAAAGAGAGTCTACGAGGTGCCGGTGAGCGACGTCGAGGAACGGATCGAGACCAGCATCGACATCGGCGAGCGAGCGGCGGGTCGCGCCGAAACGCGAATGCTCATCGACGGACAACTCGTGTCGGCAGCCTCTGGTGCGCAGTTCGACAACCTGAGCCCGGCCACCGGACGGCTGCTGGGATCCACCGCGGCTGCCGAAGCCGAGGACATGGATCGCGCGATCGCGGCCGCCCGCCGCGCATTCGACGAGACCGATTGGGCCACCAATCGACGGCTGCGTGCGCATTGCCTCGACCAGTTGCAGGCCGCGATCGAAGGCGAGCAGGAGGAACTGCGCGAGGAGCTGATCGCCGAGGTCGGCTGCCCGGTGATGACAACGCAATCGGCACAACTCGATTGGCCGCTGGCGGACGGTCTTCGCTATCCCGCGCGGCTGATGCTCGACTTCGCATGGGAGCGCACGCTGGACGGTGGCGGGCTGTTCGGTGATCGCAATGTGCGCACCGTGGTCAAGGATCCGGTCGGCGTCGTCGCCGCGATCACGCCGTCCAACTTTCCGATCGAGGTGATTCTCAACAAGCTCGGACCCGCGCTCGCGACCGGAAACACCGTCGTGCTCAAACCCGATCCGAACACACCGTGGAACGCCACCCGGATCGGCCGGCTCATCGCCGAGCACACCGACATCCCGCCCGGCGTCGTCAACGTGGTGCCCACACCGTCCAACGACGTGGCCGGCCTGCTCGGCACCGACCCGCGCGTCGACATGATCTCGTTCACCGGTTCGACCGGGGTGGGCAAGCTGCTGATGCGCCAGGGCGCAGACACCATGAAGCGGATGTTCCTGGAACTGGGCGGCAAATCCGTGTCGATCGTGCTCGATGACGCCCCTCCCGCGGCGATCATCGGATCGGCGGTCGGGGTGTGCGTTCACGCGGGGCAGGCGTGTGCGGCCACGACGCGCATGCTCGTGCACCGGTCGCGCTACGACGACGCCGTCGCCGGCATAACCGCCGCCTATCAGGCTGTGCCGGTGGGTGATCCGGTCAACCCCGACACCCTTGTGGGTCCGGTGATCAGCGCCGCGCAGAAGCAGCGGGTCCTCGATGCGATCGACCAGGCTCGCGCCGCCGGTGCCGAGATCACCACCGGCGGTGGGCCCGTCGCCGGCCTTCCCGAACATCTGGCGGGCGGACACTTTGTGGCGCCGACGGTCGTCGTTGGCGTCGACAACGACGCGGCGATCGCACAGCAGGAGGTGTTCGGCCCCGTGCTGGTCGTGCTGCCGTTCGACGATGACGACGAGGCGGTGCGGATCGCCAACGACAGCGCATACGGTTTGGCGGGCGCGGTTTCGTCGCGCTCCCTGGAGCGGGGGATGGCGATCGCCCGCCGCATCCGAACGGGCTCGTTCGGGGTCAACGGCGGCATGTTCTACGGTGCGGACGCGCCGTTCGGCGGCTTCAAGAGCAGCGGTGTCGGACGCCAGTGCGGTGTCGAGGGTTTCGAGCAGTACCTCGAGACGAAGACGGTGGCGTACCGCGCGCCGAAGACGGGCGCTACGCCGCCTCGATGAGCGCCTCGGCGTGGTCGAGGATGCTGTCGAGGATGTAACCGAAGTCGATGTCGTCGGCGAACCCGATGTAGCGACCGCCGTCGTCGCGTTGGGCGGGAAAGCCCTCGGTGCGTTCCTGGAGTCGCTCGAGAACCACCGAACCCCGGATGTGCACCGAGATCGCGCCGTACGTCTCGGCGGCCTGATCCACCGTGAGTCCCGCTTCGACCAGCGCCCCGATCGGCTGGCCCAGCTTCTGCAGCGCATTGTGCATCGCGCGGTGGCCGTACTGCCCGCGGATCAACACGAGATCGCAGAGGATCGGATCCGCGCGGAATCGCCGCCGCATGGTCATCGCGTGATCGCGCAACGATTCTCGCCAATTGGACGCTGAGATGGTCGGCACCGTGAACTCGAACCGCTCCAAGGCTCGGTCAGTCATCGCGGCGAGCAGATCGTCCTTGCGGCGGTAATACCAGTAGATGCTGGTGACGCCGACACCGAGATGCTTGGCGAGTTGCGGCATGCTCAGGTTCTCGATCGAGACCTCTTCCGCGACTTGCAGTGCGCCTTCGAGTATCTCCTCGGCGCTGATCGAGCCGCGGTCGCGGCGGGTGCGTCCGCTTCCGGCCCTGGCCACGGATCAGCCGGCCGGTTGGAACGTCACCGGCAGCGCCGTGGGTGAGCGGAACGGTTGGCCGGCGATGTGCGGGTTGTCGTCGGTGACGAGCTTGATGTCGGTCAGCCGGTCGAGCAGGCATTCCAGCGCGACCCGCGTCTCCATGCGCGCGAGATGCAGGCCCATGCAGGTGTGCTCACCGGCTGCAAAGGAGATGTGCGGCACGCGCTTGCGGAAGATGTCGAACTCCTCGGAACGCTCCCACCGGTTCTCATCGCGGTTGGCCGATCCGATGCACACGTCGATCACCGAGCCCTCGGGCACCCGAACCCCTTCGAGTTCGGTCGCCTCGGTCGCGAAGCGTTGCACGGTGGTCAACGGCGTTTCATACCGCAGGCCTTCTTCGATGGCCGGTGCGACGAGTTCTCGGTCGGCCTGGACGGCGGCGAACTGTTCGGGGTGGGTGAGTAGGAGATACAGCAGGTTTCCCGACGACCGGTAGGTGGTTTCCAGGCCGGCGGGGAGCAGCAACCGCAGGAACGAGTAGATCGACTCGTCGCTGAGTCTCTCGCCGTCGATCTC
>NZ_LZJE01000377.1:0-14499 GCF_001666865.1 Mycobacterium sp. E136 | reverse complement strand
GTCGAGGTCGATACCGGAGGCCCGCAGCGGCACCACGATGTCGGAGAACAGGATCGCGGCGTCGACGCCGTGCCTGCGGACCGGCTGAAGCGTGATCTCGGTGATCAACTCGGCGTCGAAGCAGGCCTGCATCATCGTGTTCTTGGCCCGCAGGGCGCGATACTCGGGCAGCGAACGGCCCGCCTGCCGCATGAACCACACCGGTACACGGCCGGGTTTGCGGCCGCTCGCGGCGGCCAGATATGGCGAGTCGGGCAGGTCACGGCGTGTGTTCATCGCTGTCAATGCTGCCATGACGACCCGTCGGCGCCCGCTTCGCCTCGATGGACCGGTCGTCCGTACAAGATCGGCGCGCCACGCGCACAGACCTGCTCGAATGGTCTAGCGTCAAACGTCGTGACCACCGCCGAACCGGCTCAGTTCCGCGAAGCGGTGGCGGCGATGAATGCCACCACCGTCCGACCGGAGATCGAGCTCGGCCCGATCCGCCCGCCGCAGCGGCTGGCGCCGTTCAGTTATGCGCTGGGCGCCGAGGTCCGCCATCCCGAGACGGCGATCGTGCCGGAGCGCTCCGAAGGCGACGCATTCGGCCGCCTGATCCTGCTGCACGACCCCGAGGGCGCCGACGCGTGGGACGGCACCATGCGGCTCGTCGCCTACATCCAGGCCGACCTGGACTCCAGCGAGGCCGTCGACCCGCTGCTGCCCGAGGTCGCGTGGAGCTGGCTCGTCGACGCCCTTGCCGAGCGCGCCGAACACGTCACCGCGCTGGGCGGCACCGTCACCGCCACGACCTCGGTGCGCTACGGCGACATCTCCGGTCCTCCCCGCGCCCACCAGCTGGAGCTGCGTGCCTCGTGGACGGCGACGACGCTCGAGTTGGGTCCGCATGTCGAGGCGTTCTGCGAGGTGCTCGAGCACGCTGCCGGGCTGCCGCCTCAGGGCGTGACCGACCTCGGCTCCCGCACCCGCGCCTGACGATGCCGGATTCCGACGAGGCCATCCCGGAGGCGGCCGAGGCCGAAGCGGGCGAACCGGAGCCCACGCCGCTCCTCACGCCCCGCGACGGCGTGCCGCCGCTGTCGGCCAGCGTCAGTGAAATCCGAAGGGCGGCCGAACTTCTGGCGTCCGGGAACGGTCCGTTTGCGGTCGACGCCGAACGGGCCTCGGGATTCCGCTACTCCAACCGCGCCTACCTCGTGCAGATCCGGCGCGCCGGCGCCGGCACCGTGTTGATCGATCCGGTGAGCCACGGCGCCGACCCGGTCGAGGCGCTGGCACCCGTGGCCGAGGTGCTGCGCACCGACGAGTGGGTGCTGCACGCCGCCGACCAGGATCTGCCGTGCCTGCCCGACTCGCCATATCTGGCCGCCGCGAGCGGCCGCAAACCCGGCCGTGTACCGGTGTGGTTCATGCGGCAGGCGGGCCGTTCGCTGCCCGAGTATCGCGCCCTGCGGGCCAAGAACACGATGATGCAGGCCTGCTTCGACGCCGAGTTGATCACCGAGATCACGCTTCAGCCGGTCCGCAGGCACGGCGTCGACGCCGCGATCCTGTTCTCCGACATCGTGGTGCCGCTGCGGGCCTCCGGTATCGACCTCGACATCGTGCCCGACGTCGGCCCGGTGATCGAGCACCCGATCCGCACCGCCGTCGACGTCGCGGCCATGCAACCACTGCAGCGTGAGCAGGTCGCGCCGGTGGCCGAGGCGGTCGGGATGCTGGTCTCCGAACTCGGTGACGTGCCGTTGATCGGTTTCGCCGGCGCGCCGTTCACGCTGGCGTCTTACCTCGTCGAGGGCGGACCGAGCCGCAACCACGAGCGCACCAAGGCGATGATGCTCGGAGATCCCGAGACCTGGCACGCGCTGATGGCGGCGCTGACCGACGTGACGATCGCGTTCCTGCAGGTTCAGGTGGACGCGGGCGTCGACGCGATCCAGGTGTTCGACTCGTGGGCCGGCACGCTGTCGCTGGCCGACTACCGCAGCTATGTGCTGCCGCACAGCACCCGGGTGTTCGCCACGCTGGCCGCCGCGGGTGTGCCGATGACACACTTCGGCGTCGGCACCGCCGAACTGCTGGGGGCGATGTCTCAGGCCGCTTCCGGGCACGGCGCCCCAGCCGTCGTCGGGGTCGACTGGCGCACGTCGCTGCCCGACGCCGCCGCCCGGGTGGTCCCGGGGACGGCGTTGCAGGGCAACCTGGACCCGGTGGTTTTGCTGGCGGGCCTGCCGGTGGCCGAGCGTGCGGCGCGTGCGGTCGTCGACGACGGTCGCCGGGCGGTCGACGCCGGAGCCGCGGGACACGTCTTCAACCTCGGCCACGGCGTGCTCCCCGCGACCGACCCCGAGGTGATCACCGAAGTGGTGGCGTTGGTGCACTCGCTGTGACTGCGTCGTACTGCGTTGTCGGCGGCGGTATTTCGGGTCTCGTCGCCGCGTATCGGCTGCGTGTTGCGGCCGGCCCGGACGCGTCGATCACGCTGTTCGACCCCGCGGACCGGTTGGGCGGCGTGCTGCGCACCGAGCGGATCGGCGGCCAGTCAATGGATGTCGGCGCCGAGGCGTTCGTCGCGCGACGCCCCGAGGTGCCCGCGTTGCTGGCCGAGTTGGGCCTGGCGAACCGGCAGATCGGCACGACCGGCGCACGACCGCTGATCTACAGCCAGGCCCGGCTGCACCCGCTGCCGGCGGGCACGCTGCAGGGGATCCCTGCGCAGCCGTCGGCGCTGGCCGGGTTGGTGGACGACGCGACGATCGCCTGGATGCAGGGTGAACGCAACCGTCCGTTCGCCTGGCGTCCCGGTGCCGATCCGTCCGTCGCCGACCTCGTCGGTGACCGGTTCGGCGAGCAGGTGGTCACCCGGTCCGTCGAACCCCTCCTCACCGGCGTCTATGCCGGCAACGCGGGCACGATCGGCGTCCGCTCGGCGGTCCCGACGCTGGCCGTCCTCCTCGACCGTGGCGCTCCCAGCCTGACCGACGCCGTCCGTGACGCCGTGCCGCCGCCGGTCACCGGGTCCGTCTTCGGCGCCGTCGAGGGCGGCTACCGGGTGCTGGTCGACGAACTCGTCCGCCGCGCCGGGGTGCAGTGGCGGCAGGTCACGGTCCAAGGTCTGCACCGCGACGCGCGGGGCTGGGAACTCGTCGACGACGAGGGCGCCTGCTACCACGCCGATGCGGTGGTGCTCGCGGTGCCTGCGCCGCGGCTGGCCCGGCTGGTTGCGGAGGTGGCACCCCAGAGCGCCGCTGCAGCTGGTCGGATTCCGGTGGCGTCGACGGCGTTGGTGGCGCTGGCGCTGCCGGGCGGCACACCGCTGCCGCAGCAGTCCGGTGTGCTGGCGGCCAGCGGTGAACGGCTGCGCTCGAAGGCGGTCACGCTGACGTCGCGCAAATGGGGTCCGCGCGGCAGCGTCGAGCTGGTCCGGCTGTCGTTCGGCCGCTTCGGCGACAATCTGGCCCGCAATGTGGGCGACGAAGAGCTGCTCACGTGGGCGGCGGAGGATCTCGCGACGCTTTTCGGGGTCAGGACGGAGCCCGTCGACTTCCACGTGCAGCGTTGGATCGACGCGATGCCGCAGTACGGCCCCGGCCACGGGGCGCTGGTGGCCGAACTGCGGGCGGGACTGCCGCCGACGATCGCGGTAGCGGGCGGATTTCTGGACGGTATCGGCGTTCCGGCGTGTGTGTCGGCGGCCACGAGGGCGGCGGCGGCGCTGGTCACCTCGCGCGTGGCACGATAGAACCATGGCCAAGCTCGACTACGACGCCCTCAACTCCGCCCTCCGGTACCTGATGTTCTCGGTGTTCTCGGTACGTCCGGGGGAACTGGGGGAGGACCGCGCGGCCGTCGCCGACGAGACCGCGACGTTCCTCAAACAGCAGGAGGAACGCGGTGTGGTGGTGCGCGGCCTGTACGACATCGCGGGTATGCGTGCCGACGCCGACTTCATGATCTGGACGCACGCCGACAACGTCGAGGCTCTGCAGGCCACCTACGCCGATTTCCGTCGCACCACGACCTTGGGCCGCGTCAGCAATCCGGTCTGGAGCAACGTCGCGCTGCACCGCCCGGCGGAGTTCAACAAGAGCCACATCCCCGCGTTCCTCGCGGGTGAGGAGCCGGGCAACTACATCTGCGTGTATCCGTTCGTGCGGTCGCTGGAGTGGTATCTGCTGCCCGACGAGGAGCGCCGCCGCATGCTCGCCGAGCACGGCATGGCGGCGCGGGGCTACAAGGACGTCCGGGCCAACACCGTTCCGGCGTTCGCGCTGGGCGACTACGAATGGATCCTGGCGTTCGAGGCACCGGAACTGCACCGCATCGTGGACCTGATGCGGGATCTGCGCGCCACCGACGCGCGTCGGCATGTCCGCGAGGAGACGCCGTTCTTCACCGGGCCGAGGATCAGCGCCGAGCAGCTGATCGACCGTCTGCCCTAAAGGGCCTCGCGGGTGGGACCGCGTCGTTCATCATGGTCCTATGAGGACACAGGTGCTGGTCGGCGCCGGCTTTCTGGTTGGCGCGCTCGCGACGGCGCCGACGGGTTTCGCGCAGGACCCGGACAGTGAGAAGTGCGCACCGCGCTTCGGTCAGGTCATCGACATCACGGCAGGCGACATCGACTGCATCACCGCGTCGGACTACGCGGTGAAGTACGACCAGAACGGCGACAAGTATCAGGTGATCGGCCCGTTCACGTGCTACTCGGGCAACGCGATGACCGCGCCGTTGCTGTTTCAGTGCGTCGCCGACACCGAGGACCGCGCCGAGTTCGCCGTCTACCCGGCGTAACTCATTGCTCGCGCGAATTTTCGCGCTGAGCGCACGTTCGCGTCAGGAGGTCGGCTTGAGCCGCAGCGAGATCGAGTTGATGCAGTAGCGCTGGTCGGTCGGGGTGGGGTAGCCCTCGCCCTCGAAGACGTGGCCAAGGTGGCTGTGGCAGTTGGCGCAGAGCACCTCGACGCGGTGCATCCCGAGCGAGTCGTCGGTGCGCAGGATGACGGCGTCGGAGTCGGCGGGATCGAAGAAGGACGGCCAGCCACAGTGCGATTCGAACTTCTCGGTGCTGCGGAACAGCTCGGCGCCGCAGGCGCGGCACTCGTAGATGCCCTCGGTCTTGGTGTCGGTGTACTCGCCGGTGAAGGGGCGCTCGGTGCCGGCCTCGCGCAGGACGTGGAACTCCTCGGGGGTCAGCTTCTTGCGCCACTCGTCATCGGTCAGCTGCAGTTTGGGAGCCGGTGTGGTCATGACTCCACGCTACTAGTGCCGGCACGGCGCACAAGTTCCTCCGCGTAGGCGAAGGCGGAGTCCTCGTCGTCCATGTCGAATTCGCATATGTGCCTGGTGAGCCCACCGCGGAACTCGCCCACGATCAGCCGGCTCCACTCGTATCGCTCGCCGTCGTGGCCGATCGCCTCGCGTTCGTGAAGCGTCACCCCGACCGTCGGTGAAACCCATCGTTCAATCGAGTGCCACGAACGGACCGAGGCGACCATCGAGCAGAGGTCCTCGTAGCTGGCGCGCAGGTCGGCGACCGAACGGTCAGGGAAGCCTGCGCTCGATCGGCTCACGGCTTCGATGTCCTGCTCCGTCATCTCGTTGAACACTCGGTCCCATTCCCGTCGGTTGATGGCCGCGAGATACCTGGCGTTGTGTGCGGTGCCCTCGGCGACGGCGGATCCCTCACCGGCGCAGTACCGGCGCGTGAGCTCTTGGTAGGCACTCTCGAAGTCGTCATCGTCGAAGCGGCCCTCATAGATGAATTGCCCAGTGGAGTCGACCTCGTAGACGTGGAGATAGGAGGTTGCGTTGCCGGAGTCGTCCGACCAGACGCTGGAGTGCATGCTCAGATAATCGCCACGGATCGCGAGAGTTCGCCACTGAAAGTGGCTGTACTGAGCCAGGATCCGTTCCCCGGCCAGCCGTAGTCCTGCGGCAGTGCGAATGGGATCCCCGCTGAGCCGGCGTCGATCTTCGTACACGGATGGGTTCGCGTAACAGCCGATACCTCCCTCGAGATCTCCGGCGCACAGGGCATTCTGGAGGGCGGCGACGGTCTCGCAGGACCGGTTGGTCAGTCTGAATCGGCTGTGAACGGTGTGGGCGAGCTCCTCGGCGTACGCGAACGCCGCTTCCTCGTCGTCGACGTCGAATCGGCAGACGAGCGCGGCCCGGCCGTCGCGGATCTCGCCGACGTCGATGCTGGACCAAATGTATTGCTCGCCGTCCTTACCGACGGCTTGTCTTTCGTTTCGAGCGACGACGCAGTTTGGTGACAGCCAACATTCGGCGACGTTCCACTGGCGTATCGACGTCATCATCGACCGCAAGTCCTCGAGGCTCGCTCGCAGTTCCGCCGCGGAACGGTCCGGGAAGGCCGTGCGAGAACGGTTCTCGATACGGAAGTCTGGCGACGTGAGTGCGAACGCTGCGTCGAAATCGCCCGCGTTCAGCGCAGACATCCACTCGGTGACGATGCTCGCCGAGTGACTGAAGTCGGCGGCCTCTCCGGCGCAATAGCGCCGCGTGAGCTCGCGGTAGGCGCCCTCGAAGTCGTCCTCATCGAAGCGACCGTGATACAGAATCCGTCCGGCGTCATCAACCTGATGAACGGTCAGATAGCGGACCTCGAAACCGTCGTCGTTCGCCCACCGGGCCCAACCGAGGTGGAGGCGTTCACCGCGCACTGCGAGCGTGCGTGACTCGAAGGACGAGTAATCCTCGAGGATGCGTGCGAGTGCGGTGCGCGTGTCTCCGACGGGATTGCCGTGCAGGCGGCGGTGATCGCCGAACAAGAACGAGTCGGCGGCGAGCTCGGCTGCGGCGTCGGCATCCTGCGCTTGCAGAGCCCTCCAGAGGTTCTCGACGGTACGGGTCGCAAGATTGCTCACTGTGAGCCGGCTGTTCGCAGACCGCACCAAGTCCTCGGCGTACGCGAATGCAGCTTGCTCATCGTCTGTTTCGAACAAGCAGACCGAGCTGAACCGCCCGTCGCGGATCTCGACGACATCGATATGCGTCCATGCGAACCGCTCGCCATCGGCCCCGACGGCAGTCTGTTCGAAGCGAGCGACCACCACCGCTGGTGACAGCCAACACACCGCGGCGTGCCACACCCGCAGCGACGAGGCCCTGGCAAGCAGTTCGTCGTAGGTTGACCGGAATTCGCCGGCGGAACGTTCGCCGAAAAGCGAGCGCGATCGGTCGTCAACACGTAGTCCCGGAGTAGTGAGGCGATCGAAGACGCCGTCGATGTCTCCGTTCATGAACCCGATCGGATACTCCGCAAGTGTCGCCTCTGCCTCGGCGACCGCTGCACCTTCACCCACGCAGTATCGGCGCGTGAGTTCGCGATAGGCGTGCTCGAAATCGTCCTCGTCGAAACGACCCTCATAAGTGATGCGCCCGCTGTCATCGACCTCGTGCAGAATCAAGTGGGTCGTTTCGTATCCGGCGTCGGTCGACCAGCGACTCCAACCCAGTTGCAGCCGGTCACCGCGGACGGCCAAAGTGCGTCCCTCGAAGCGGTTGTACTGCGCCAAGATGCGTTCCGCGGCGCTGCGCACATCGGGTAGTGGATTGCCCGCCAGCTTTCGCCGATCGTCGTACTCGAAGTGCTCTGAATACTGTCGGACCATCGCGTCGACGTCGTGCGCGTTCGCAGCCTGCCCTCCGACGAGGAACGTTCGGGTGGCCATGTTGGTGACCGGCAAGCGGGTCGCGGCCTCGTGGGCGAGCTCTTCGGCGTGAGCGAATGCGGCTTCTTCGTCATCCAATTCGTATATGCACAAGTACGTGAGCCGGCGCTGCTTGATCTCCATCAAGAAAAGCCGTGACCACGTGAACCGTTCACCATCGTGACCGATCGCCTCGCGTTCGTTGCGGCCGACCGCATGCATCGGCGATAACCAACATACGGATGAGTTCCACGCGCGCACGCAATCGAACATCGAATTCAGTTCGACCGTACTCGCCCTGAGCCCCTCGGCCGAGCGCTCGGGAAAACCGGAGCGCGAATGATTTTCGACACGGAAGTCTGGTGCGATGAGGCCATCGAACGCACGGTCCAGGTCGCGTTCGTTGATGGCGATCGCGAAGTCGGTCGTTGTAGTACCCGCATCGGCGAACGCGGCACCTTCACCGGCGTAGTAACGCTGTTCGAGTTCGCGATATGCGCTGTCGAAATCGTCTTCGTTGAAGCTGGCCTGTAGAGCGATTCGTCCATCGGCGTCGAGCTCGATTACGAGGAGATATGACGTCTCATTTCCTGCGTCGTCGGACCACCGGGTATGGGCGAGTTGAAGGCGCTCCCCGCGAACGGCCAGCACGCGGGCGTCGAAGTGGTTGTACTGCCCGAGCATTCGTTGCACGGCCGCCCTGAGTTCCACAGGATCTGTGACGGGGTCACCGCTGAGGCGCCGATGATCGTCATAGACGAAGTGCTCGGCGAAATTGGCGATGACGGTGTCGACGTCTCCGCTCTCGCTCGCCTGGAGGACTCCATTCCCCACCTCGCACGCGCGATTGGTGATTGCCAGCCGACTCGTCGTCGCGCGGACGCAGTCGTCGGCATACGCGAACGCAGCGTCTTCGTCGTCCACGGCGAACTCGCACATCGACGTGAAGCGATTGTCACGAAGAGTGAAGACGTAAAGCTTGGTCCACGTGTACTTCTCACCGTCATGGCCGATTGCTTCGCGTTCGTTGCGGCCTACGCCGACCGTCGGCGATAGCCAGCGCATCGACGAGATCCAGATCCGCGCCGAGGCGACCATCTCCCAAAGTTCTTCGTAAGTGGACCGAAGCTCGGCTGCCGAACGATCGCCGAAAACCGACTGCGTTCGCGATTCGATCCGGAAGTCGGGCGTCAAGAACTCACCAAACACCCGGTCGAAATCTCCGCGATTCCACGCGAGGGTCATTTCGGTTCCGATGGCGCCTGTCTCGGCGAACGCCGCGCCCTCTCCCGCGAAGTACCGTTGTTCGAGCTCTCGATACGCGCCCTCGAAGTCGTCTCCGTCGAAGCGGCAGTCGTAGACGCACAAATCATCGTCACCGATTTCGGACACATGAAGCTGTGTCGTCTCGTTGCCCGCCTCGTCCCACCAGCGACTGCGCACCATCGCCAGTCGGTCTCCACGTACCGCCAGCATGCGGACGTCGAATCGGCTGTACTGATCGAGAACCCGCTGGATCGCTGCACGTATCGCGTCACGTCCAACGATGGGATCGCCACTCAAACGCCGTCGATCGACGTAGACGAAGGCATCAGCGTAGGTGGCCACAAGGCCCTCGACATCGTGACTCCGCATTGCTTGCCAGCCTGCTTCGACGACGTCAGCAGCTCTGTTCTTGACTGCCAGTCGGCTGTTGGCGGCGCGAACCCGCTCTTCGGCGTACGCGAACGCGGCCTCTTCATCCTCGATGTCGAATTGGCACAGGGCCGTAATCCGGTCGTCCCTGATTTCGCCGGCAAGGAGGAAAGCCCACGCGAAGGTCTCGCCGTCGTGTCCGATCGCCTCGCGTTCGATGCGGCTGACGCTCCAGTGCGGTGAGACCCAGCAGACCGCCGAAGGCCATATTCGCGACGACGAGACCATCGCGTCTAAGTGACCCCAACTGGACCGCAGGTCGCTGGCTGAACGATCAGGAAACGCTGAGCGTGAACGGTTCTCGATACGCATCTCCGGCGCGGCGAGGTCACTGAAGACTCGGTCATACTCGCCACGGTTGAGGGCCGCAAATATTGCTACCGATACCGATTCGCCCTCGGCGAACTCCACGCCCTCGCCGGCGTAGTACCTCCGCTCGAGTTCCCCGAGCGCTTCTTCGAAGTCGATCTCGTCGAACCGACCGTGATAGATGGTCAGGCCCTCGCTGTCGGTCTCGAGGACGTGAAAACCGCTCGTTTCGTTTCCTGCGTCATCCCACCACCGACTCCAGCCGAGTTCGAGTCGTTCACCGCGAACCGCCAAAGTGCGCCATTCGGAATGTGGGTACTGGTCGAGAATCCGAACGGAGGCGGTTCGCAATCCGTCGAGGCCCTCGATTGCATTGCCGCCCATCCGGCGCCGGTCGTCGTAAACGAATTCATCCGAGGTACCGGTCATGGTCGCGCCGAGATCGCCGGCTTGGAATGCCCGCCACGCGACACTGGCCGCCTGGCTGGCGCGATTCGTCACCGCGAGACGACTCGTCGTCGCCCGTGCCCGTCCCTCGGCATATCCGAGCGCCGCATCCTCGTCTTCGATGTCGAAGCGACACGCGGACGCAACTCGGCCGTCGCGCATCTCGCAGACATCGAGCCAAGTCCACGAATACGTTGCACCGTCTTCGCCGACCGCTTCCCGCTCAAAGCGGAAAATCGCCACCGTCGGCGACAGCCAGCAGACGGCAGCCTCCCAAGAGTGAGCTGAGGCCACCGCGGCGTCGAACTCCTCAAAGGAGCTTCTGACATCTGTTGCGGTGCGGTGACCGAAAACCGAGCTCGACCGGTTCTCGAGGCGATAGGAGGGAGAAGTCAGCTCGTCGATCAGCCGGTCGTAGTCGCGATGGTTGAGAGCGGTGATCCACTCCGTCGTGACAGACCCTGCTTCCGCATAAGCGGCGCCTTCTCCGACGTAGTAGCGGCGTTCCAGTTCTCGGTAGGCGCCTTCGAAATCGTCCGCATCGAACCGACCGTCGTAGACGACCTGGCCGAGGTCGTTCACCTCGGTGACATGGAGGTACTCCGTGGCGTTGTCGGACTCGTCGGACCATCGGCTCTGGGACATGAAAAGCCGCTCTCCGCGAACGGCCAACACGCGAACGTCGAATTGCTTGTACTGAGCGCAGATTCGGGCGACCGCGGCCCGCATTGCGTCGCGTCCGACGATCGGCGCGCCGCCGAGTCGTCTGCGATCGTCGTAGACGAACTCGTCCGCATAGGCCGCGAGGACGCCGTCGACATCATGTGACCGCAGCGCTTCGACGAAGCGCGGCAATGACCGGGATGCTTGGTTTTCAACGGCAAGGCGGCTGGTCGCCGCCCGCACTCGCTCCTCGGCGTAGGCGAAAGCCGCTGCCTCGTCTTCGACGTCAAACAGGCAGCTCGATACGAAAACGCCCTCGCTGATTTCGCTCACGATCAGCCATGCCCACGAATACCGTTCGTTGTCGGAGCCGATCGCCTCCCGCTCGAAACGGGCAATGAGGCAGCGAGAAGACAGCCAGAAGCCGACGGACGCCCACGTCCGCGTCGACAGCATCATCGCATTGAGTTCGCCCCAACTCGTCCTGGCGTCACTCACAACGGGGTCGGGGAATGCGATTCGGGAGCGGTTCTCGAACTGCAATCCTGGGGAACTGAGTTCGTTGAACGCACGGTTCAGATCCCCCTTGATGAGCGCGATGACGTATTCCGTTCCGACGGCGCCGACTTCGGCAAAGGTCACCCCTTCACCGGCGTAGAACCGGCGTTCAAGCTCTCGGTAGGCGCTCTCGAAATCGTCCTCGTCGAAGCGAATGTGGTAGAGAATGCGCCCGTCGTCTCCGGTTTCGTTCACGTACAGCGTCGTAGCGGCGTTGCCGTCGTCGTCGGCCCAGCGACTCCACAAGAGATGTAGATGGCGGCCACGGACAGCCAGGACGCGGAACTCGAACCGCGTGTACTGCTCGGAAACTCGCTCCATCGTAGTCCGCATCGCGTCCAACCCGACGACAGGTTCGCCGCTTAGTCGCCGCCGGTCGTCGTACACGAAGTGCTCCGAGAACCAAGCGAGGGCGCGGTCGAAGTCATGTTCGTTGGTCGCCTGGATGAACATGGGCAGCAGTCGGCAGGAGTCGTTGTCAACCGAGAGCCTGCTGGCCGTCGCGGGCGCACTTGTCCCCACGCGGCCGAGTGCTGCCCGGGCGGCTTCCTCCGGTTGCGCGACGACGGGTTCGTCGATCAGCCCGAACGGGATCGACACCTCCTTCGCCGAGTACAGCGCCCGCGCATTCTCTCGGGCCGAACTGGCGCCCTTCGTATCTCCCGCTTGGTCCAGCACACGGCTCAGTGCCAGGCAGGCCTCGGCGTGGTCCAGCACGATGTCGGTACCGCTGGCCACCGTCACCGCATCCCGGGCGATCGCTGTCGCCTCGTTGTGGTGCCCTTGCGCCGAGAGAATCTCGGCTCGCACCGCGCGCCACGCGATCGCCGTCTTGAGGTTGTGCCCTGCCAGCCGCTCGCTTTCGCTCGCATAGTGATCCGCTTCGTCGATGCGGCCCTGCGCAAGAACCGATCTCGCGAGCAGGGCAGCGGCCAAGCCCGCGTCGGCGCCGACGCCCAACGCACCCAGCCCTTCCAGGGCCATGCGAAAGTGCGGTTCGGCGGCGACGGGTTCGCCGCTCATGGACTCGATGATTCCGGCGAACAACTCCGTCTCCATCAATCCATGCCGCAGACCGAGGTCGGCGACGATCTGGCGAGCCTCGCCGAGCATCTTGCGCGCCTTGTCCGGCCGCCCGCGCAGCAGTTCCAGCACGGCCAGATGTCGCAACGACGTCGCCTCCAGGGAGGGCGCAGCGGTCGTCATCCGCTGCATTCGAACGACGTCCAGGCACCGGCCGCCGGCTTTCGGTACGGGGCTCGGCCCCCACAGCGCCGCGCCTGGTGCCGCGCCCAACGCCGCGGTGATCTGGCGGTGATCTCTGCTCTGTCGGGCCGCGATCAGCGCCTCGAACAGGTCGACCTCACCGTCACCGACCCGTCCCAGACGCAGCCGCGCGCTCGCGCGCACCCGGTGCGCCTTCGCGAGACCCGAAGGGTCCGCGCGGCGGGCGAATTCGTCTATCGCGGCCTGCAGCCGCGCGTCGTATTCCAACAGCCGCTCCGGGTCGGTGTACACGCCGAACTGACACCGATAGCACGTGGCCCACGGCGCCAATGCCTCGCCCGCAATGCGTTCGAGATCCTCGACGAGGGCGGCCGCGGCCGTGACGTCGCCTGCGGACAGAAGCGCCTCGCACCCCGTCAACAAAAGCTCGGCGTGTACGGACTCGTCGGAGGCGGCGAGAACAGCGCCCCGCGCGGCCTGAGCGCCGGCGGACACCAACTCGTCGCGGTCGAGTGCGCGTCGCGCTGATGCCGAGTAATGGCGGGCGGCACGCAGGGCGAGATAGTCGGTTTGTTCGTCGAGAGTGCCCAGTTCGCGCCGATAGGTGTATGCGGCCTCCAGATGGCGGGCGATCATCTCGTCGGCCTCGAATGCCACACTCGCCCCGCCTGATTCGACCCAGTCGGCGAGGCGCTCGTGAAGGTCTCCGCGTTCGGACTTCAGCAGGCGCCGGTAAGCCACGTCGCGGATGAGCACATGATGGAATCGCCAGACCGCCTCGTCGCCGACGTAGGTGCCCGTGGGTTGAGCGAGTTCGAGACGCCGAAGCCGGTTGAGCGAGGACTTGATCGCGTCCGCATGACCGCCGGCGAGTGCTCGAACCGTACCGACGGAGAAGTCGCTGCCGACCACGGACGCGATTTCGAGTATGCGTCGGTCACCGGTATCGAGCCGTTCCAGCCGCGAAGCGAGCAGGGCATGAATCGTCGGTGGAATGGTGATGGCGTCGACGTCGATGGTCAGTCGCCAGCCGTTCGGGTTCTCCACCAGAACGCCGTCGTGGGCGAGCATCCCGACGAATTCCCGGACGAACAGGGGATTGCCGCCCGTTGAGGCCGGCAGGCGATGGAGCAGCTCGACCGGGAGTTCGGAGGCACCCAACACCTTCGCGGCAAGCTCCGCCGTCGCCCGCGCGTCGAGGCCGTCCAGGTGCAGCGTGTCGGCGACCCACCGACTGGCGGCGACGAAGTCGGGCCGAATCTCACGCAGCTCGGGCCGTGCCAACGCGAGCACGAGCACCGGCACGTCCTTGATCCACTCGACCAGGTGCTCGATGAAATCCAGCAGCAAGGTGTCGGCCCACTGAATGTCGTCGAGCGCGAACACAACTGGCCCGCGCCACGCCAGCACCTCGACGAATCGGCGCAGCGCCCAGAAGTTCTCTTCGACCGACCCCGGTACGCCGGTGGCGAGGCCGTTGAGGTCGCGCAGCAGACGATCGCGCTCCGAGACTCCTGCCGGGATGTCGGATTCGAGATCCCGGGCCCGCACCATCTCGACGATCGGCGCGAGTGCGACCGAGCCCTCGACGGCGCATCGAGCTTGAAGAACGCACGCATCCGATTGGGCGGCAAGGAATTCGGTCGCCAGCCGGCTCTTGCCGACGCCGGGGTCGCCGATCACGGTCACGAGCCGGGCTGCACGCGCCGCGATCGCGTCGTCGAGGACGTTTTGAAGCCGCCGTATTTCATGCGACCGGCCGACGAACGGTGCCGCGTCCGCGACATCCGAATGCCGTCCGACCCACTGGTACACCGCAACCGGCGCGTGGCGGCCCTTCACCTGCACTTGTCCGAGCGACTCGTAGCCGTATCGCCCTCGCGTGGCCCGCCAGGTCTCCTCACCGACCACCACCCGC
>NZ_LZJE01000376.1:0-6903 GCF_001666865.1 Mycobacterium sp. E136 | reverse complement strand
CCGGCGCGGTCGGTGCTGCGGATCTGTACGACGAGCTCACCGGACCGGGCGCCCTCGGACCACAGGATGCGCGGCGGGGCGGTGACGTGGTTGATCGGGACGGCGGCAGGCACCTCGCCCGCCCGCGCGGTGCCGTACTGCGCGGCCTCGCGTTCGCGGCGATCCAGGGCCTCGGCCACGTCGAGTTCGCCGTCGAGCGCGAGGATGAACTGCTGACGCAGCAACCCGGCCGCCGGCGGAGAGCCGAAATGCGGGGAGACGACGAACGTGTTGATCGCCGAACCCTCGTGTCCGTTGACGGACGCCGAATGCACCCGCAGCGAGTTCAGCGCCAGCACGCCTGCCGCCTTCGACAACAGGCCCCGCCGATCCGGCGCGATGATCGTGACGTTGTAGATGTGCGGGCTGTCTCCCGGCGACAGATCCACATGCACCCCGACGTCCGCGGCGAGCGAAAGATACCGCGGGTCAATGGGATCCGGTTCGGGTAGCGGCTCGCCCGCCATCACCGTCCTGCAGCGGTGAGCCAGGTCGCCGATGAGCGAGGCTTTCCAGTCACCCCAGACGCCTGGACCGGTCGCCAGCGAGTCGGCTTCGGCGAGCACATGGAGCAGCTCGAGCAGCACGAGGTCGCCGTCGAGGGCATCGACGACGGCCGCGATCGTGTTGGGGTCCTGCAGGTCGCGCCGCGTCGCGGTGTGCGGCAGCAGGAGGTGGTGGCGGACCACCTTCGACAGGATCTCGACGTCCGACGGCCACAGCCCCAGCCTGGTCCCGATCTGGGTCGCCAACTCGGCGCCGATGACGCTGTGGTCGCCGCCGCGTCCCTTACCGATGTCGTGGCACAGTGCGCCGAGCATCAGCAGGTCCGGGCGCGACACCCGCGTTGTGAAAGCGCTTGCCCGCGAAACCGTTTCGACGAGATGCCGGTCGACGGTCCAGATGTGCACCACGTCGCGGGGCGGAAGGTCGCGCACCGCTCCCCATTCCGGGAACAACCGGCCCCACAGACCGGTGCGGTCCAGCGCCTCGATTGTGGCCACCGCCGACGGGCCCGCGGCGAGCATGACGAGCAGATCCTTCAAGGCCTGGGCGGGCCACGGCGCGCGAAGTTCGGGCGCGGCCTCGGCGAGCCGGGCCAGTGTCGACGCGGCCATCGGCAATCCGGTGGTCGCCGACGCGGCGGCCACCCGCAGGATCAGGCCGGGGTCGCGCGCGGGGCGGGCGTCGCGGGCCAGGATCACCTCGCCGGCGAATTCGATGACCCCCTCGTCGAGCGGCCGGCGAGCCGGACGGCGCAGCGCCGCGAACCCGCGTCGGGGCAGTGCGTTGCCCGCCGTGCGGATTCCGGCGTCGACGTAGAAGCTGATGGTGCGCGCGGCGTCGGAGAGCATGCGCGCCAGATCGAAGCGGTCGCCGATGTGCAACGCCGCGCCGATCTCGTCGGCGTGCTGCGCGAGCAGCAGATCGCGGCCGCGACCGGCGACCCTGTGCAGTTCGGTGCGGACGTTG
Source organism: Mycobacterium sp. E136 (assembly GCF_001666865.1). Taxonomy (NCBI): domain Bacteria; kingdom Bacillati; phylum Actinomycetota; class Actinomycetes; order Mycobacteriales; family Mycobacteriaceae; genus Mycobacterium; species Mycobacterium sp. E136. The sequence continues at coordinate 5,391 of NZ_LZJE01000376.1, read as the reverse complement.
AGCAGCGCCATGTGAGCCTCGCCCAGCGACCCGAGCGGGGACGCGGACGTCTGGTTGGGGTACACGTCGGCCAGTTGCGCGATCGCCAACGCGTTGAGCAGTTGGACGTCGCGCAGGCCGCCGCGGCCACATTTGAGGTCGGGTTCGGCGCGGTGCGCGATCTCACCGCTGCGTTGCCAGCGCGCTTGTGTGTGCTCGACGAGTTCGTCGAAGCGCGAGGCGATTCCGGTGCGCCACTGCCGACGGGCTCCCCCGATCAACAGTGTCGAGAGGTCGGCATCGCCGACAATGTGGCGCGCCTCGAGCATCGCCAAGCCCGCCGAGATGTCCTCCCCCGCGACCTTCAACGCCTCGGGCACCGTGCGGACGCTGTGGTCGATGCGAATGTTGGCGTCCCACAACGGGTACCACAACAGCTCCGCCACCTGGCCGACAGCGTCGGCCGGCATGTTGTCATGCAACAGCATCAGGTCCAGGTCGGAGTACGGCACGAACTCGCCCCGGCCGAGTCCGCCGGTGGCGACAATCGCGAAGCCGCTGGTGGGCGTGATGCCGATCTCGGTGGCCTTGGTGGTGAGCCAGAATTCGTGCAGGTCCAGCAGCGCGTGGCGCAAGGCGGCCGAATCCAGTTGGCGGGCACCGCCTGTCAGCAGTTGTTTGGTCGCGGCCGCGAGGTCGTTGGCCGGACGAGACGAGGCCGCCGCCGGCGCCACCCACTGGGGGGCACCGGCGGCAGTTGAATGCTCCTCGCGCGAGCGCTCGTCGCGCTCGTCGCGCTCGTTGGCGGGACCAGGTACCTGCTTTGCCATCTCGCCCTCTCCCGCCCTCTCGATTGTCGCTTGCCGTGTCATCGGTCGGGAGACGAATACTCAGCTCTTCAAGCGGCTCAAAGGGCGTCGGCTCCCCGCTCTCCGGTGCGTACCCGGACAACGGTGTCGACGGGGCTCACCCACACCTTGCCGTCACCGATCTTCCCGGTCCGTGCGGCCTGGACGATGACATCGACCACCTTGTCGACGGCGGAGTCCACGACGACGACCTCCACTCGCACCTTCGGTACGAAATCCACGGAGTACTCGGCACCGCGGTAGACCTCGGTGTGACCCTTCTGACGGCCGTAGCCCTGAACCTCGCTGACGGTCATCCCGAGGATACCCGTCTGTTCGAGCCCGGTTTTGACGTCTTCGAGCGTGAACGGCTTGACAATCGCAGTAATCAGCTTCATGTAGTCGATCCCTTCCGAGGAAATTGTTGCCGATCAGACGAGCTCGTAAGCGGTTTCGGCATGTTCGGTTTCATCGATGCCGGTGTCCTCATCCTCCGGGGTGACACGCCAACCCAACGGCTTGACGATAAAGGCAATGATCGCCGTCATGATGCCAGTGAAGATAACCGCGGCCAAAGCGATGACCACCTGAACCACGAGCTGCTGGAAGCCGCCGCCGTAGAACAGTCCGGTCTCCGTTGCCAGGAACCCGATGCCGACGGTGCCCCACAGGCCCGCGACCAGGTGCACGCCGACCACGTCGAGCGAATCGTCGTAACCGAACTTGTACTTCAGTCCGACCGCCAGAGCGGACAGCGCACCGGCGATGACACCGAGGATCAATGAGCCGATCGGCGACAACGACCCGCAGGCAGGGGTGATCGCGACGAGGCCGGCGACGACGCCCGAGGCGGCGCCCACGCTGGTGGCGTGGCCGTCGCGGAGGCGCTCCACGAGCAACCAGCCGAGCATCGCGGCGGCAGTGGCGGCGGTCGTGTTGATCCACACCTGGCCGGCGAGCATGTCGGCCGCGCCCTCGGATCCGACGTTGAAGCCGAACCACCCGAACCACAGGATCGCGGCGCCCAGCATCACGAACGGAATGTTGTGCGGCCGATAGGCGATCTTGCCGAAGCCGGTCCGCTTGCCTAGCAGGATCGCCAGAACCAGTGCGGCCATGCCGGCGTTGATGTGAACGACGGTGCCACCGGCGAAGTCGATGGGCGGCACGTTCGCTTCACCTTCGTCGCTGACGCCGAAGAGCGTGGCCGCAATGCCGTTCTCGGCACCGGACAGCAGACCCCCACCCCAAACCATATGCGCGAGCGGGAAATACACCAGCGTCACCCAGATGCCGCCGAACACCAGCCAGGTGCCGAACTTCATCCGCTCGGCGACCGCACCGCTGATCAGGGCGACGGTGATGACCGCGAAGGTCAACTGGAAGCCGGCCCACACGATCGCGGGAACGGAACCGAATCCGCCCATGACGTAAAGGCTGGTGCCGTCGACTTCCAGCGTTTCCAGTAGTGGGCTCAGCCCGAACAACGCAAACGGGTTGTCGAAGACGCCCGCGATGTCGCTGCTGCCGGTATGCGCCGAGGCGAACGACATCGAGTAGCCCCACAGCACGTAGATGACGCTCACGACGCCGAGGGTGCCGAACGACATCATCATCATGTTCAGCACGGACTTTTGGCGCGATAGCCCACCATAGAAGAACGCGAGGCCCGGCGTCATGAACAGCACCAGCGCCGCGGCGGTGAGTACCCATGCGGTGTCGCCGGAACTCAACCCGTCAGGGCCGAACGGCGCGAACGCATCATCGGGTAGAGCAAGGGGTAAGGCTGAAACCACTTTGTGTGAACCTCCTTGGGAAGTGCGCCGATCGGATCGGCCTCCCGAAGAGACTCTTTTGCCGGAGTTTCACCGGTGATTCTGTTCCGTTTCCGTTAAGTGAACGGACACGCCAGAAGCGTTACGCTCATGTTTCCGCGGTCGCGAACGACTAGCCGAGCAACGCGTCGACGAACGCCGCAGGCTCGAAAGGCGCGAGATCGTCGGCACCCTCGCCGAGGCCGACCAGCTTGACCGGAACGCCCAATTCCTGCTGAACGCGGAAAACGATTCCGCCCTTGGCGGTTCCGTCGAGTTTCGTCAGCACCACACCGGTGATGTCGACGACCTCGGCGAACACCCTGGCCTGCGGCAGGCCGTTCTGGCCGATGGTGGCGTCGAGCACCAACAGCACCTCGTCGACCTCGGCCCGGCGGCTGACGACGCGTTTGACCTTGCCCAGCTCGTCCATCAGCCCGGTCTTGGTGTGCAGGCGCCCGGCGGTGTCGATGACGATGACGTCCGCGCCTTCCTTGATGCCTTCGTCGACGGCGTCGAACGCCACGGACGCGGGATCGGCGCCTTCTGCACCGCGCACCACCTGCGCGCCCACTCTCGACGCCCAGGACTGCAGCTGGTCGGCCGCGGCGGCGCGGAAGGTGTCGGCCGCCCCGAGCACCACGCGGCGCCCGTCGGCCACCAGGACGCGGGCGAGCTTGCCTACGGTCGTGGTCTTACCGGTGCCGTTCACCCCGACGACCAGCAGCACCGACGGTTTGTCCTCGTGCGGCAGGGCCTTGATGGAGCGGTCGAGGTCGGGCTGTAGTTCGTCGATGAGGACCTCGCGCAGCACGGCGCGGGCGTCGGCCTCGGTGCGCACCCGGCTGCTGGCCATCCGGGCCCGCAGCGCCGAGACCACCGACTCGGTCACGACAGGACCGAGGTCGGCGATCAGCAGGGTGTCCTCGACTTCCTCCCACGACTCGTCGTCGAGGTCTCCGCCGCCGAGCAGTCCGAGCATGCTGCGCCCGAGCGTGTTCTGCGATTTGGACAGCCGGCCGCGCAGCCGTTCCAGGCGCCCTTCGGTCGGGGCGATCTCGTCGAGGACGGGCGCCGATTCAGCGGGTGCGGGCTCGGCAGGCTCCTCGACGACGGGAGCCGGTTCGGCGGGGGGCGGCTCGACGGGCGCGGGTTCGGCCGGAGGCGCGGGTCGCTCCTCGACCGGCGGCTCGGGCAACTGCACATCGGCGATCGGGCGCTTCGGTGCATCGCGCGGGATCGTGGCGTCATCGCCGACGGCGGGCAGGCCGGTGGTGTCGATGCGTTCGGCGGGCGCGGCGGGCGCAGACTGCGAGAAGGTGATGCCTGAGGAGGCCGTATAGCCGCCGGACCGGTCGATCGGGGTGGCCGTGTCGGTCTTCGACAGCCGAATGCGCCGGCGTCGATACCGGACCAGCCCGATGACGAGCGCGGTGACCAACAAAACGGCGATGACCGCGATCGCGATCCACAAACCCATCGAGCCAGCATCTGTCACGGCGCCATTGTCTCAAGGAGAGTCGCGCCGACGCCCCCGCGCCCCCTCGGGGCCGCGGTTTGTGCACCGCGTGTTGCGCTCAGCGCGCCGAACGGTGCACAGATCGCCGATCAGTTGGCGGCGCCGACCAGTTCCTGCCCGCGCATGCGCTGGCTGATCACCGCCGTGATCCCGTCATCGCGCATGGTGACGCCGTACAGCGCGTCGGCGACCTCCATGGTCGGCTTCTGGTGGGTGATCACGATCAGCTGCGACCGCTCGCGCAACTGCTCGAACAGGCTGATCAACCGGCGCAGGTTCACGTCGTCGAGCGCGGCCTCGACCTCGTCCATCACGTAGAACGGCGATGGCCTCGCGCGGAAGATCGCCACGAGCATCGCAACCGCGGTCAGCGACTTCTCGCCACCGGAGAGCAGCGAGAGCCGCTTGATCTTCTTGCCGGGCGGCCGCGCCTCGACCTCGATGCCGGTGGTCAGCATGTCGTTGGGGTTGGTCAGCAGCAACCGGCCCTCGCCGCCGGGGAACAGCGTCGAAAACACTTGGGTGAATTCGCGTTCCACGTCGGCATAGGCCTCGGTGAACACCTGCAGGATGCGGGCGTCGACGTCCTCGATCACGTCGAGGAGATCCTTGCGCGCGCCCTTGACGTCTTCGAGCTGGGTGGACAGGAAGTTGTACCGCTCCTCGAGCGCGGCGAACTCCTCGAGCGCGAGCGGATTGACCCGGCCCAACTCGTTGAGCTCGCGTTCGGCCTTCTTGGCGCGCCGTTCCTGGGTCGCCCGGTCGAACGGCATCGGGGCGGGCGCGGTCACCTGCTCGCCGCGCTCGCGCGCCTGCTCGAACTCGGCCATCTCCAATTCCGTTGGCGGCAGCGGTACGTCGGGCCCGTACTCGGCGATCAGATCGGCGGTCGCCATGCCGAACTGCTCGAGGACCTGCTCCTCGAGCTGTTCGATCCGCAGCGCGGCCTGGGCCTTGGCGACCTCGTCCTTGTGCAGCGCCTCGGTGAGGCCGTTGAACTTGCCCGTGAGCTCGTTGACCTCGTCGCGCGCCTTGGCCAGCGCGGCGGCGCGGTGCTGCCGTTCGGCGGCGACCTCGTCGCGGGCGCGCGACGCCACCGCCACGACCGCGCTCAACCGTTGCGCCACAACGCGACCCGACTCCGCGACCGCGGCGGCCACCGCCGCGGCGTGCTGACGCGCCTCGCGGGCACGCTTGGCACGCAGCCTGGCCTCACGTTCGGCCGCGGCGG
>NZ_LZJE01000375.1:0-16815 GCF_001666865.1 Mycobacterium sp. E136 | reverse complement strand
GATGTTGGAGTGGCAATCGGCCACCGTCGATCGGATCATGTCTCTCCGGCCGCAGCGGGTGTTGGAGATCGGTGCGGGCTCGGGATTGGTGTTGTCACAGATCGCTCCGCTCTGCGACGAATATTGGGCGACAGACTTTTCCGCACCGACGATCCAGGCGCTCCAAACCGCGGTGGCTGCTCAGCCGTGGGGCGACCGGGTGCACCTGTTGGTGCAGCCGGCCGATGTGATCGAAGAGCTCCCACAAGCCCATTTCGACGTGGTGGTGCTCAACTCGGTCATCCAGTACTTCCCGAGCGCGGCATACCTGACCGAGGTGCTGGCGGTGGCGATGCGGTTGCTGACGCCCGGTGGCTCGCTGTTCATCGGTGATGTTCGCAATCACACGCTGCAGGGTGCGCTCCAAACCGCGGTTGCGTTGGCCCGTTCGGAAACCAGCGACACCAACGAAATCCGTGAGCGCGTCCAACGCGCTCTCGTCAGCGAAGTCGAGTTGCTACTCGCGCCAGAGTTTTTCACCGCCTGGGTCGCCGATCAGCCGGCGGCGGCCGGACTCGATATCCAAACCAAACGGGGACGGGCCGACAACGAACTGACCCGCTACCGCTATGACGTCGTGATCCACAAGTCGCCTGTCGCGGTGCGCTCACTGGCTGACGTTCCGTCCTGGGCTTGGACCGAATGCGCGGGCCTTCGTGGGCTGCAGGAGCAGTTGACCGCCCAACACCCGGTGAAGGTCCGTGTTGCCGGAATCCCGCGAGCCGGTCTTGTCACCGATGTCTACATCGAGAAGGCGTTGGCCGCGGGCGAATCCGTCGATGACGCACTCGCCGAAGCGATCGCGGCAAACCAGGAAGCGGTGACACCCGAACAACTGCACCGCGTCGGTGAGGCTGGCGGTTATCGCGTCGTGGTCACCTGGGGTGCCGAGCCGGGCACAGTCGACGCGATTTTCATCGAGGGAGAGCCGGATTCACCGCTGACCGACCTGTATCTGCCATCCAGCGGGACGCGTCAGCGCATCACCACTTCCAACGACCCGGACACCAACACGAAGCTCACCGCGGTCCGACAACAGCTGACTGAGCGATTGCCGGAGTACATGGTTCCGTCACAGATCGTGGTGCTCGAGGAGTTCCCCCTCACCTCTTCGGGGAAGATCGACCGAAAGTCATTGCCGGAACCGGTGTTCGCCGCGACCCCCTTCCGGGCGCCGCAAACCGAGACCGAGGAGGTCATCGCCGGGGTCTTCGCCCAAGTACTGGGGTTGGACCGCGTCGGGGTAGATGATTCGTTCTTCGAGCTGGGTGGGGATTCGCTGCTCGCGATGCGGGTGATCGCCGCGGTCAACGCAAGTCTGGATGCCGGTCTATCGGTGCGGGCGTTGTTCGAGTCGCCCTCCGTGGCGCAGTTGGCGCCCCGCGTCGGTGATGAATCAACGCAGTTGGAGCCGTTGGTGCCGGTGCAGCGGCCTGAGATGGTGCCGTTGTCGTTCGCCCAGAACCGGTTGTGGTTCATCGACCAGTTGCAGGGCCCGTCACCGATCTACAACATGGCCGTGGCGTTTCGACTGGATGGTCCCGTCGACGAAGGCGCGTTGGGCGAAGCGTTCTCCGATGTGGTTGCCCGCCATGAAAGTCTGCGCACGTTGTTTGTGGCGCCCGACGGGGTTCCGCAGCAGTTGGTCGTGCCGATCGAAGAGGCTGAATTCGGTTGGAACGTCATCGATGCCGATGGTTGGCCGGAGCGCCAGCTTGCCGACGCCATCGACGCTGCGGTGCAGCACCCGTTCGACCTAGCTGGTGAACTCCCCCTGCGGGCAACGCTTTTCCGTCTCAATGGCCGGGAGCGCGTGCTGGTGGCGGTGGTGCACCACATTGCTGCTGATGGCTGGTCGATCAGGCCACTGGTGACCGATATCGCGATCGCATACGCCGCGAGGTGTTCAGACCGGCCTCCGGGCTGGGAGAAGTTGCCGGTGCAGTATGTCGACTACACGCTCTGGCAGCGGGCGCAGTTGGGTGATCTGACCGATCCGCACAGCCGTATCTCTGCGCAGTTGGCCTACTGGGAGCAAGTGTTGGCAGGCCTGCCCGAACGCTTGGAGTTGCCGACGGATCGGCCGTATCCGCCAGTGGCCGACCACCGAGGCGCCACCGTCGAGCTGGAGTGGTCGGCGGAGTTGCAGCAGCGGATCGCCGCGGTGGCGCGTGAGTACGACGCCACCAGCTTCATGGTCGTGCAGGCGGCGCTGGCGGTGTTGTTGGGCAAGGTCAGCGCCACCAGTGATGTCGCGCTCGGCTTCGCGATCGCCGGACGTACTGACCCGGCGCTCGACGCCCTCGTGGGTTTCTTCGTCAACACGTTGGTGTTGCGAGTCGACTTGGCGGGTGACCCCACGTTTGCCGACCTGTTGACACAGGTGCGAGGACGCGGTCTGGCGGCCTATGAGCACCAGGACGTGCCGTTCGAGGTGTTGGTCGATCGGCTCAACCCCGCCCGGTCGCTGACGCACTCGCCGCTAGTACAGGTGTTGTTGGCGTGGCAGAACTTTACTGGTCAGGACAAGGACGTCGCCCGTTTGGGCCTGGGTGATGCACGAGTCACTCCGTTGCCCGTGGACACTCGTACCGCGCGTGTGGACTTGACCTTCACGCTGGGTGAGTATTGGAGCCAGGCCGGCGAACCCACGGGGATACGTGGCGAGGTGGAATTCCGCACCGACGTGTTCGACCCCGCCAGCATCGACACGCTGATCGAGCGCTTGCAGCGGGTGTTGCTGGGGATGACGGTCGAACCGATGCGGCGCCTGTCGTGGGTCGACCTGCTCGACGAGGCTGAGCATGCCCGTATCTACGGGTGGGGAAACAGCGCGGCGCTGGCCCGGCGAGTATCTGAGTCGGTGTCGATTCCGGCGCTGTACGAAGAGCAGACTGCGCGCACCCCAGAGGCGGTCGCGCTGAGCCATGGTCAGGAGTCGTGGACCTACCGGGAGTTGGACGAGGCATCGAACCGGTTGGCGCACTTACTGGTTGAATATGGAGCGGGCCCCGGGCAGCGGGTCGCCTTGCTGTTGCCACGGTCGGCCGAGGCGATCGCAGCGATCCTCGCGGTGCTCAAGACCGGGGCGGCCTATCTGGCGATTGACCCAGCGCATCCGGACGCACGGATCGAGTTCATGCTCGGCGACGCTGCGCCGATCGTCACGATCACCGTTACCGAACTGGCATCGCGAGTGGCCGGTCACGGGTCGGTGACCATCGATGTCGGCGATGCCAGGATCGACGACCAGCCCAGCACGGCCCTGCCGGCGCCGATGCCCGACGATATCGCTTACCTCATCTACACCTCGGGCACGACGGGGACTCCAAAGGGCGTGGCGGTACCGCACAAAAACGTGATCCGGCTGCTGGAGACGTTGGATTCCGAGGTGCCCGCCGCCGGTGTGTGGTCCCAATGTCATTCCCTCGCCTTCGATTTCTCGGTGTGGGAGATGTGGGGCGCGTTGCTGCGCGGCGGGCGGCTGGTGGTGGTGCCCGATACGATCGTCCGCTCACCAGAAGATCTGCGTGCCTTGCTGGTCAGTGAGAATGTCAGTGTCCTGAGCCAGACGCCCTCGGCGTTCTATGCACTTCAAGCCGCTGATGCGGTCTCGCCCGAAGCGCGGTATCGAACCACGCTCGAAACGGTTGTGTTCGGCGGCGAGGCGCTTGAGCCACATCGCCTTCGGACTTGGCTGCAGAGTCATCCCGGCGAACCGCGGTTGCTCAACATGTACGGGATCACCGAGACGACGGTGCACGCGTCGTTGAGGGAAATCGTTGCCGACGACGTGGGCAGCGCGGTCAGTCCGATCGGAGGCCCCCTCGCCCACCTCGGCTTCTTCGTGCTGGACGGCTGGCTTCGTGCGGTGCCCGCCGGCGTGGTCGGCGAGTTGTACGTGGGCGGCGCCGGACTGGCGTACGGGTACGTGGGCCGTGGCCCATTGTCCGCCTCGCGGTTCGTGGCCTGTCCGTTCGGTGGTGCGAGCGCGCCAGGCCAACGGATGTATCGCACCGGCGATTTGGTGCGGTGGAGTTCGGAAGGCGAGTTGCAGTATCTGGGCCGTGCCGATGAGCAGGTCAAGATACGCGGATATCGCATCGAGCTCGGTGAGATCCAGGCCGCGTTGAGCGCTCTGGACGGAGTGGAAGACGCGGTGGTCGTCGCACGCGAAGATCGCCCGGGCGACAAGCGTCTCGTCGGCTACGTGACGGGTACAGCCGAGCAGACCGAGATTCGGTCCGCGCTGACCGAGCGGCTCCCGGCGTATATGGTTCCGGCAGCGGTGGTTTCGATGGCCGCGATCCCGCTGACAGTCAACGGCAAGGTCGACAAGCGAGCCCTGCCGGCACCGGAGTACGCCGATGTGGACAGGTACCGCGCGCCGACGACGTTGACCGAGGAGATCCTGGCCGGCATCTATGCCGAGGTGCTGGGGTCGGATCGGGTCGGAGTCGACGACTCGTTCTTTGACCTCGGTGGGGACTCGCTGTCGGCGATGCGCGTGATCGCCGCGGTCAACAAGGCGTTCGATGCCGGGCTTTCGGTCCGCGCGTTGTTCGAGGCTCCCTCGGTGGCCCGATTGGCGTCTCGGGTGGGTGAAGGTGGCGCGTTGGCGCCGTTGGTACCGGTGCAACGACCTGCGGTGGTGCCGTTGTCGTTTGCGCAGAACCGGTTGTGGTTCATCGACCAGTTGCAGGGCCCCTCGGCGATCTACAACATGGCGGTCGCGCTGCGGTTAGCGGGGCGTCTGGACACCGACGCGCTGGGTGCGGCGTTGGCGGATGTGGTGGCCCGCCACGAGAGTTTGCGCACGATGTTCGTGGCTCCCGAGGGAGTCCCGCAACAGCTGGTGCTGCCGGTCGCGGAGGCTGATTTCGGATGGCAGGTGGTCGATGCCAGCGATTGGCCGTCAGACCGGCTCGCCGAAGGTATCGATGCGGCACGGCTGTACACGTTCGATTTGGCGAACGAAATCCCGTTGCGCGCAGAGCTTTTCCAGCTCGCCGAGGATGAGTATGTCCTGGTCGCGGTGGTGCATCACATCGCGGCGGACGGCTGGTCGGTCACCCCGCTGGTAGCGGACCTGGCGGCGGCGTATGCGGCGCGGTCTGCGGGTCAGGCGCCGAGCTGGGATCGGTTGCCGGTGCAGTACGTGGATTACACGCTGTGGCAGCGCGCCCAGCTCGGCGACATCAATGACCCCGATAGTCGGATCGCGACCCAGTTGACGTACTGGGAGCAGGCGCTGGCCGGGATGCCCGAACAGTTGCAGCTACCGACCGATCGGCCCTACCCGCCGGTGGCCGATTATCGGGGAGCTTCGGTGGCGCTACAGTGGCCGGCCGAGTTGCAGGAGCAGATCGCCCGACTGGCTCGTCAGCACGACGCGACCACTTTCATGGTGGTTCAAGCCGCTCTTTCGGTGCTGTTGGCCAAGTTGAGCGCCAGCGATGATGTGGCCGTTGGGTTTGCGATCGCCGGTCGCGGCGACCCCGCACTCGAGAAATTGGTCGGTTTCTTCGTCAACACCCTGATACTTCGGGTTGAACTGGCGGGGGATCTGACAGTCGCGGAACTTCTCACCCAGGTCCGTGCACGCAGCCTAGCCGCGTACGAGCACCAGGATGTGCCGTTCGAGGTGCTCGTGGAGCGGCTCACCACCACGCGTTCGCTGACACGCTCGCCGCTGGTGCAGGTGTTGTTGGCCTGGCAGAACTTTGCGGGCCAGGACAATGAGTTCGACACGCTGACGCTGGGAGATCTGGAAGCGACAACGCTGCCGGGAGAGACCCGCACCGCGCGCATGGACCTGACGTTCTCGATGGCCGAACGGTGGGGCGAGAACGGTGAACCCGCCGGGATTTCGGGGGCGGTGGAGTTCCGCACGGACGTGTTCAACTCGACCAGCATCGAGATGCTGATCGAGCGTTTGCAACGAGTCTTGGTGGCGATGACCGCCGCACCGACCCTGCGGTTGTCGTCGATCGATCTGCTCGACGAGGCCGAGCACGCGCGTCTGGATCAGCTCGGTCACCGAGCGGTGGCGACCGCGCCGGCCCCGGTGTCGGTGTCGGTTCCGGCGGTGTTCGCCCAGCAGGTGGCCCGTACGCCGGGGGCGGTGGCGCTCAGCGACGGCGCACGGTCGTGGACATATCGAGAACTTGACGAAGCGTCGAATCGTTTGGCGCACTTACTGGTTGAGCATCGGGCGGGACCGGGACAGTGTGTGGCGTTGCTGTTGCCGCGCTCGGCTGAGGCGATCATGTCGATTCTGGCGGTGCTCAAGACCGGGGCGGCTTATCTGCCGATCGACCCGGCGCTGCCTTCAGCGCGAATAGAGTTCATGGTCGGCGATGCCGCGGCGATTGCCGCCATCACCACCGGCGAGCTTGCCGACCGTCTGACCGGATGTGACGTACAGATCGTCGACGCCGCAGATCCCCGCATTGAGGTCTACCCGCCCACGTCTTTGCCTGCACCCGCACCCGACGACATCGCCTATCTGATTTACACGTCGGGCACCACTGGTGTGCCCAAAGGGGTGGCGGTTGCCCATCGCAACGTGACCCAGTTCGTTGCGGGCGTCGATGCCGACGTGCCCGTGGCGGGCGTTTGGTCGCAATGGCATTCGTTGTCCTTCGATGTCTCGGTGTGGGAGATCTTCGGGGCGTTGTTGCATGGTGGCCGCCTGGTCGTGGTGCCCGAGGCGGTGGCCGCTTCACCGCCCGACCTTCAGGCCTTGCTGGCGGCGCAACAGGTCACGGTGTTGTGTCAGACCCCGTCGGCGGTGGGCATGTTGTCGACTGAGGGGCTGGAGTCGACCGCGTTGATGGTCGCCGGTGAGGCGTGCCCGACCGACGTGATGGATCGGTGGGCACGGGATCGGGTGATGATCAACGCCTACGGTCCGACCGAGGCCACGGTTTATGCGGCGATGAGTGCGCCGCTGATTCCCGAGTCGGGTATCGCGCCGATCGGCTCGCCGGTGTCGGGGGCGGCGTTGTTTGTGCTCGATGCAGGTTTGCGGCCGGTGCCGGTGGGTGTGGTCGGTGAGTTGTATATCGCCGGTGGCGGTGTCGCAGTGGGGTATTGGCTGCGTAGCGGACTGACCGCGTCGCGGTTTGTGGCGTGCCCGTTCGGTGCGTCTGGTGAACGTATGTATCGCACCGGCGATCTGGTGCGCTGGGGTCCTGACGGCCAGCTGCAGTATCTGGGCCGGGCTGACGAGCAGGTCAAGATCCGCGGATTCCGCATCGAACTCGGTGAGGTGCAGGCTGCGTTGGCCGCCTGCGAGGGTGTCCGGCAGGCGGTGGTGCTTGCCCGTGAGGATCGCCCCGGTGACAAGCGACTTGTGGGCTATGTGACCGGTACAGCTGATCCGTCTGGGACCCGCGCGGCGCTGGCCGAGCGACTGCCGGCCTACATGGTGCCTGCGGCGGTGATGGTTGTCGAGACACTGCCGCTGACTCCGAATGGCAAATTGGATCGACGGGCCTTGCCCGCACCGGACTATCAGGACGCGGGCACGGTTTATCGCGCGCCGACGACTCCCACCGAAGAGATCGTGGTCGGCATCTACGCCGAGGTGTTGGGGTTGGACCGGGTCGGTGTTGACGACTCGTTTTTCGAACTCGGTGGCGATTCGCTGTCGGCGATGCGCGTGATCGCAGCGATCAACACGGGCCTGGATACCGCCGTTTCCGTGCGTACGTTGTTCGAAGCGCCGACGGTGGCGCAGTTGGCGCTCCGTCTCGGCGAGGAGTCGACGCGACTGGAACCGTTGGTGCCGGTGCAGCGACCTGAAGTGGTGCCGCTGTCCCTTGCCCAGAACCGGTTGTGGTTCATCGATCAGCTGCAGGGGCCGTCGCCGATCTACAACATGGCGGTGGCGCTGCGGCTCACTGGGGATCTTGATACCGCGGCGCTGGCCGATGCGTTGGCCGATGTGATCTACCGTCATGAAAGCCTGCGCACGGTGTTCCCGACCGTTGATGGTGTGCCTCAGCAGATTGTGCTTCCTGTCGAGGATGCCGATTTCGGGTGGGAGGTCATCGATGCCACCCGGTGGCCGGAGCATCGCTTGCACGACACCATTGATCAAGCCGCCGGTTACGCGTTTGATCTGGCAGGAGAGATCCCACTGCGGGCGCGGCTTTTGCGCGTTGCCGAAGATGAGCACGTGTTGGTGGCGGTGGTGCACCACATCGCCGCCGACGGCTGGTCGGTGACCCCGTTGGTTCGCGACCTCGCGGTCGCCTATGGCGCCCGGTGTGCCGAACAGGCGCCGGACTGGGATCCGTTGCCGGTGCAGTATGTGGATTACACGCTGTGGCAGCGTGCACAACTGGGCGATTTGAGCGACAGTGGCAGCCGCCTCGGCACCGAGGTGGCGTATTGGGAGCAGGCGTTGGCCGGGTTGCCGGAGCGCTTGGAGTTGCCCACGGATCGTCCGTATCCGGCGGTTGCCGATCACCGCGGGGCCACAGTGGAGCTGCGCTGGCCGGCGCAGCTGCAGCAGCAAGTGGCTGCGGTGGCGCGTGCGCACAATGCGTCGAGTTTCATGGTCGTGCAGGCGGCGTTGGCCTTGTTGCTGGGCAAGGTCAGCGCGAGCAGTGATGTGGCGGTGGGATTCGCGATCGCCGGACGACGTGACCCGGCGCTCGAAGAGCTGGTGGGTTTCTTCGTCAACACGTTGGTGTTGCGTGTTGACCTGACCGGCGACCCCACGGTGGGCGAGTTGGTGGCGCAGGTGCGGTCGCGCAGCCTCGAGGCTTATGAGCATCAGGATGTGCCGTTCGAGGTGTTGGTGGAGCGGCTCAATCCCACGCGATCGTTGACGCATCATCCGCTGGTGCAGGTGATGTTGGCGTGGCAGAACTTCGCCGGGCAGCGCAACGCTCCGGCCGAACTGAGTTTGGGCCGGGTGCAGGCCACACCCATGCCGATCGAAACCCACACTGCCCGTATGGATCTGACGGTGTCGCTGGGTGAGGAATGGACGGAGACAGGCGAACCCGCTGGGATCGCTGGGGTCGTGGAGTTCCGCACCGACGTGTTCGATGCGGCCAGCGTCGAGGCCCTGATCGAACGGTTGCAGCGAGTGCTGGCAGCGATGACCGCCAAACCGGCGCAGCGGGTTTCGTTGGTGGATCTGCTTCACGAGTCCGAGCACGCGCATCTGGATCACATCGGTCATCGCGCAGTGCTGACGGAACAACCGGCGCGGGGGTCGGTGTCGATAACCGCGTTGTTCGGTGACCAGGTGGCGCGCATACCCGATGTGGTAGCGCTTCGATGCGGGGACCGTTCGTGGACTTACCGGGAACTGGATGAGGCCTCGAACCGGTTGGCGCACTTGTTGGTCGGTCTTGGTGTGGGCCCAGGTGAATGTGTTGCACTGCTGTTGCCGCGCTCGGCCGAGACGATCGTGGCGATTATCGCAGTGCTCAAGACCGGAGCCGCTTATCTGGCGGTGGATCCGGCGCATCCCGACGTGCGCATCAAATTCATGATCGACGACGCCGCACCAATCGTGGTGGTCACCAACGAAGGCTTGCGCGCAAGATTCGACGGGTACGACCTGCCGGTCGTAGACGTCGAAGACCCCCACATCGACGCGGAGGCCAGCACTGCGCTGCCGGGTCCAGCTCCCGATGACCTCGCCTACATCATCTACACATCCGGCACCACCGGGGTGCCCAAAGGGGTGGCCGTCAGCCATCACACCGTGACGCAGATGTTGGGGTCGATGCCGGCGCATCTTCCCCTGTCCGGCGTGTGGACGCAGTGGCATTCTTACGGTTTCGATGTCTCGGTCCAGGAGATCTGGGGCGCACTTCTTCACGGCGGTCGGCTCGTGGTGGTGCCAGACTCTGTGGTGCGCTCGCCGGAGGACTTTCACGCTCTGCTGATCGCTGAGCAGGTCAATGTCCTGAGCCAGACCCCCTCTGCTCTGGGTGTGCTCTCGCCGCAAGGCCTGGATTCGATCGAGTTGCTCATCATGGGCGGCGAGGCTTGCCCTGTCGAACTGGTGGACCGGTGGGCGCCGGGCCGACTGATGATCAACGTCTGCGGGCCCACCGAGACGTCGATGTTCGCGGCGATGAGTGCACCGCTGACCCCGGGTACAGGTGCGCCGCCGATCGGGTCCCCCGTGCCGGGCGCGGCGTTCTTTGTACTGGACCAGTGGTTGCGGCCAGTCCCGATGGGTGTGATCGGCGAGCTCTACGTCGCCGGGCGGTTGGGGACCGGTTACGTCCGGCGGTCCGCGCTGACGGGTTCGCGGTTCGTGGCGTGTCCGTTCGGTGGCGTGGGTGAGCGGATGTATCGCACCGGGGACTTGGTGCGCTGGGATTCCGACGGTCAGCTGCAGTACCTCGGACGGGCCGACGAGCAGGTCAAGATCCGCGGATACCGCATTGAGCTCGGTGAAGTGCAGGCGGCGTTGGCGGGATGCGCCGGCGTGGAGCAAGCTGTGGTGCTCGCCCGCGAGGACCGCCCTGGCGACAAGCGGCTTGTTGGGTACGTCACGGGCACCGCCGACGCGGGCGAGATCCGCGGCGACCTGGCCGAGCGGCTCCCGGCCTATATGGTGCCGGCGGCCGTGGTGGTCATGGCCACGCTTCCGCTGACTCCGAATGGCAAGCTCGACAAGCGTTCGCTACCGGCGCCCGAATACACCGACGGCGAACACTACCGCCCGCCAACCACTTTGATCGAAGAGATGCTCGTCGGCGTCTTCGCTCAGGTTCTGGGGCTTGAGCGGGTCGGAGTGGATGACTCATTCTTCGATCTGGGCGGGGACTCGTTGTCGGCCATGCGGGTGATCGCTGCGATCAACAAGTCCTTCAGTGCTGGACTCTCGGTGCGCGCCTTGTTCGAATCGCCTTCGGTGGCGCAGTTGGCGCCGCGCGTGGGCGAGGGCGGCGGGCTGGAACCGTTGGTGGCGGTCGAGCGGCCCGCGGTCGTGCCGTTGTCGTTCGCGCAACAACGGTTGTGGTTCATCGATCAACTTCAGGGGCCGTCAGCGATCTACAACATCGCGGTGGCGCTGCAGCTCAGTGGGCGTCTGGATACCGGCGCGCTGGGTCAGGCATTGACCGACGTGGTTTCCCGCCACGAGAGTCTGCGCACGTTGTTCGTGGCGCCTGACGGTGTTCCCCAACAGTTGGTGATGCCGATCGAGCGTGCGGAGCTGGGTTGGCAGGTCATCGACACCGCCGGTTGGCCCGAAGGTCGACTGGAAGAAGCCATCGACACCGCGGTGCGACAGCCTTTCGACCTGGCGGCCGAAGTTCCATTGCGGGCCCGGCTGTTCCGCATCTGCGAGGACGAGCACGTACTGGTGGCGGTGGTCCACCACATCGCCGCCGATGGTTGGTCGGTCAGGCCGTTGGTCGCCGATCTTGCGACGGCTTATGCCGCCCGGTGTGCGGGGCAGACTCCGGATTGGGCCGACCTGCCGGTGCAGTATGTCGATTACACGCTGTGGCAGCGGGCGCAACTGGGTGACATCAACGATCCCGACAGCCGTATTGCGGCACAGCTGAATTACTGGGAGCAGGCGCTCGCAGGAATGCCTGAGCGACTGGAGTTGCCCACCGATCGGCCGTACCCGGCGGTGGCTGATTACTGCGGTGCCCGGGTGCCCGTAGAACTGCCGGCAGAATTGCAACAGCAGGTTGCTCACTTGGCCCGCGAGCACAATGCGACCACTTTCATGGTGGTGCAGGCGGCCCTGGCGGTCTTGCTGTCCAAGATCACCGCCAGCAGTGACGTGGCAACGGGTTTCGCGATCGCCGGGCGCGGCGAAAGTGCGTTGGACGCGCTGGTCGGCTTCTTCGTCAACACGTTGGTGCTGAGGGTCGATCTGTCGGGTGATCCCACGGTCGAAGAGGTGCTGGCCGAGGTTCGCAGACGCAGCTTGGCCGCCTACGAGCACCAGGATGTCCCGTTCGAGTTGTTGGTCGACCGGCTCAACCCGACCCGATCGCTGACGCATTCCCCGTTGGTGCAGGTGCTGTTGGCCTGGCAGAACTTCACTGGTCAGGCTGGCGACCCCGCCGGTGGAATGGCTCTGGGCGATTTGGATGCAACGCCGCTGCCGGTGGACACTCGCACGGCCCGGATGGACCTCACGTTCTCTCTCGGCGAGCAGTGGAGCGAGGACGGTGAGGCGACGGGCATCCGCGGGGAGGTGGAGTTTCGCACCGATGTCTTTGATGCGGCCAGCATCGAGGTGTTGATCGAACGGTTGCATCGCGTGCTGATGGCGATGACATCGGCGCCCACTCAACGGATCTCGTCGATCGAACTTCTCGATCAGCTCGAACATGCTCGCCTCGATGCGATCGGCAACCGTGCCGCATTGACCCGGCCGATGATCGAGTCGCAAGCGATTCCGGTGCTGTTCGGCGCCCAGGTCGAGCGCGCGCCCGAGGCAGTCGCGATCAGTTGTGGGCAGCGATCGTGGAGCTATCGCGAGCTCGACGAAGCGTCGAATCGACTGGCCCATCTACTGGTCGAGAACGGGGTCGCCCCCGGCGAATGTGTGGCGCTGCTGCTGCCGCGTTCAGCTGAGATGGTGGTCGCGATATTGGCGGTGCTGAAGAGCCGGGCCGCCTATCTCCCAATCGATCCGGCGCTGCCGACGGCCCGCATGGAATTCATGGTGCGCGATGCCGAGCCGATCGTTGCGATCACCACTTCGGAACTGGCAGACCAGCTCAACGGTGCCCTGACGGTCATCGATGTGGACGACCCCAGGGTGCACGACCGTCCGGTCTCGGCATTGGTTCCGCCGCAGCCCGATGACATCGCGTACCTCATCTACACCTCGGGCACGACCGGTGTCCCCAAGGGTGTCGCGGTGACTCACCGCAACGTCATCCAGTTGCTGCAAGTTCTCGGCGACTACCTGCCGGTGACGGGAGTGTGGACGCAGTGCCACACTTACGGTTTCGACACCTCTGTGTGGGAAACGTGGTCTCCGCTGCTGCACGGTGGCCGCGTGGTGGTCGTGCCGGATTCGGTGGTGCGCTCTCCCGAAGACTTCCAGGAGTTGTTGGTCGCCGAAAACGTCAGCGTGCTCACCCAAACCCCGTCGGCGGTGGGGATGCTCTCGCCAGAGGGCTTGGGATCGATGGCGTTGGTGGTAGCCGGCGAGGCCTGCCCAACCGAACTGGTGAACCGGTGGGCTCCGGGGCGGGCGATGATCAACGCGTACGGCCCCACCGAGACCACGATGGTGGTAATGCTCAGTGCGCCGCTGGAGCCTGCCTGCGACGTAGTGCCGATCGGTTCGCCGGTGCCGACCGCCGCCTTGTTCGTGCTCGACAGCTCGCTGCGTCCGGTGCCTGCCGGCGTGGTCGGTGAGTTGTATGTTGCCGGCCAGGGGTTGACATGCGGCTATGTCCGCCGGCCAGGCCTAACGGCCTCGCGGTTTGTTGCGTGCCCGTTCGCCGAAGCGGACGCGCCGGGCCAAAGGATGTATCGGACCGGGGATTTGGTGCGATGGGGCGCTGACGGACAACTGCAGTATCTCGGCCGTGCCGATGAGCAGGTCAAGATCCGCGGGTATCGGATCGAACTCGGTGAGGTCCAGGCGGCGTTGAGTGCGGTCGCCGGGGTGCAGCAGGCGGTCGTGATCGCCCGCGAGGATCACCCAGGTGACAAGCGCCTGATCGGGTATGTGACCGGAAGCGCTGACCCTGTCGGAGCACGCGCGGAACTGGCCGACCGGTTGCCGGCGTATATGGTGCCCGCGGCGGTTGTGGCGCTCGAGGCGTTGCCCCTGACGGTCAACGGCAAGTTGGACGTGCGCGCCCTACCGGCGCCGGAATACCAGAGAGCCGAGCAGTATCGGGCACCGAGCAACGCCATCGAGGACATTCTGGCCGGCATCTATGCCCAGGCGCTCGGGTTGGACCGGGTCGGGGTCGACGACTCGTTCTTCGAACTCGGTGGGGACAGCATCCTGTCGATGCAGGTGGTGGCCCGCGCTCGGGCTGCCGGTGTGATGTGCCGTCCGCGGGACCTCTTCGTCGAGCAAACGGTGGCGCGTCTGGCGCGGGTTGCCCGGGTGTCCGATGGCGAGGCGGGACCGGTAGACGAGGGCACCGGAGCGGTGGTCGCGACCCCGATCGTGCATTGGCTGGAAAGCGTCGACGGCGGAGTGGATCAGTTCAACCAGACGATGGTGGTGCAGGCGCCGGCCGGGGTCGCTGAAGACGACGTGATCGTCGTACTGCAGGCCTTGCTGGATCGACACGCGATGCTGCGGTGCCGTCTCGAGATCGACGGTGCGGGCCGGTGGTCGCTGCAGGTGCCCGAAGTCGGATCGGTGAACGCGCGCGAGTATGTGTGGTCGGTCGAGGCGCTGTCCGAGGAACTGTTGGTGGAGGCGCTCTCGCGGTTGAATCCAGCGGCCGGGTCAATGGTGAGCGCGCTGTGGGCGCAAGACAGCGGGCGGCTCGCATTGATCGTTCACCACCTCGTAGTCGACGGGGTGTCGTGGCGAATCCTGTTGGAAGATCTGAACATTGCGTGGGCGCAGCATCACAGCGGCCAGCCGATCGCGTTGCCGGCGCCGGGAACGTCGTTCGCTCGATGGGCGGCGCTGCTGGCTGAACATGCGCGCACTTCGGAGGTGGTGAAGCACGCCGAGGTGTGGCGGCAGGTGGCGTCGACCCCGCCGGTGTTGCCGGCTGTGCAGCCGGCGGTCGACACCTTCGCCACGGCCGGGCGGCTGTCGGCGGAACTGGATGTCGAAACGACGCGGATGCTTCTCGGGGAGGCCCCGGCGGCGTATCGAGCCGGGGTGCAGGACATCCTTTTGATCGCGTTTGGGCTGGCGTGTGCGGAAATGTTGGGCACCGGCACCGCCCCGCTGGGCATCGACGTCGAGGGCCATGGGCGCGATGAGGACGTGATTGACGGTGTGGATTTGACGCGCACGGTCGGGTGGTTCACGACGAAGTACCCGGTGTCGTTGAGCGTCGGCGGGCTGAACTGGACGCAGGTGGTCGCTGGCGATGCGGGGCTCGATGCAGTGATCAAGGCGGCCAAGGAACAGCTGCGCGCACTGCCTGATGGGTTGACATACGGCCTGCTGCGTTATCTGAATTCCGATGTCGATCTTGGCGGGTCCGACCCGGTGATCGGGTTCAACTATCTGGGTCGGCTGGGCGCGGTGGCGGCCGAGTCGTCGCAGGATCTGTGGCGCATCAGTGCAGACGGGTCATCGTTGACCGCCGCGGTCGCGGCAATCCCAATGCCGTTGGCACACACCGTCGAGCTGAACGCCGGCACCGTAGAGACCGACAGCGGTCCACAGTTGCACGCCAACTGGTCGTGGGCGTCGTCGGCGGTTGGCCGCGCGCAGATGGACCGGTTGAGCCAGCTGTGGTTCGAGGCCTTGGCCGGAATCTGCGCACGAGTGCGCGCCGGCGGTGGCGGGTTGACCCCGTCAGACGTCGCTCCGGCTCGACTGAGTCAGCCGCAACTCGATGAGTTGCAGCAGCTTTACCCAATCGCCGATGTGCTGCCGCTGACCCCGCTGCAGCAAGGTCTGCTCTTCCACGCGGGTACGGTCGAAGAGAACAATGATCTGTATGCGGTCCAGCTTGACATAACCATTACCGGCCGGCTCGACCCGCAACGTCTTCGCGATGGCGTGTACAACGCGGTGGCCCGGCATCCGAACCTGGCCGCTCGCTTCTGTACACAGTTCGATGAACCGGTACAGGTGATCCCCGCCGATTCCGCCGTGCCGTGGCGCTATGTCGATCTCCACACGGACAGCGCTGATTTGGACCCCGAGGAACAGGTTGGCACGCTGAGTGCTGCCGAGCGTGCCGCCGTCTGCGATCTCGACGGGCAGCCGGCCTTCCGGGCGCTCTTGATCCGGACCGCCGAAGATGGTCATCGGTTCGTGCTGACCAATCATCACATCGTGATGGATGGGTGGTCTTTGCCGATCCTGCTGCAGGAGATCATCGCCGGATATTACGGGCAGCGGCTGCCCGCCCCCGCGTCCTACCGCAGCTTCGTCAGCTGGCTGGCCGAACAGGATCGCGCTGCGGCGCAAGCGGCGTGGAGTGAGATCTTCACCGGATTCGAGACTCCGACGTTGGTGAGTCCGCCTGGACGCGTAGGCCTCGGGCAAAGAGGAGTCGTGTCGCATCGACTTCCTGCCCAGACCATGCAGGCTCTCAACGAGCTGGCGCGCTCCCAACACACCACGGTCAACATCGTGCTGCAGGGCGCCTTCGCGCAGTTGCTGTGTCAGTTGACCGGTCAGCACGATGTCGCTTTCGGGACCGCGGTCTCGGGACGGCCGGCCGAGGTGTCAGGCGCGGAATCGATGGTGGGCCTGCTGATCAACACGGTGCCAGTGCGGGCGAAATTCACGGCAACGACCACGACCGCCGAGCTACTCGAAAGCTTGCAACGCGCTCACAATCAGACTCTCGAGCATCAGCACGTCGCACTGCCGGACATCCATCGCATCACCGGGCACGACGAATTGTTCGACACCCTTTTCGTGTACGAGAACTATCCGATCGACACGACGGCGTTGGCCGGTGACCACGAGCTGTCCATCACCGACTTCAACACTCGGGAGTACAACCACTACCCGCTGACGGTAGCGGCGCTGCCGGGCGACGAGTTGAGTCTGCGCGCAGAGTTCGACACCGATGTGTTTGATGCGGGCAGTGTGCGTGGGTTGGTTGGTCGGTTGGAGCGGGTGTTGGTGGCGATGACGGCGCA
>NZ_LZJE01000374.1:0-613 GCF_001666865.1 Mycobacterium sp. E136 | reverse complement strand
CTGCTCAAGATTCGACCGGAGCCGACACTCATCCAATGCCTGCTGGGCTGTCTTCAACGACGTGAAAGGCTGAGCCGTGGATAGGAACTCGGCTCGCAGGCATCGGTGGAAGCGTTCGATCTTGCCGGTAGTGGTCGGACTGCGAGGCTGGGTCAACAGATGCTCGATGCCGCGCTCTCGGCAGATCGCGTCGAAACGCACCTCGGTCGGGGGATGGTTGAACCGGCCGGTGAACATCATTTGGGCGCGCACCAAGGCGCGATAGACCGCCGACTCCGAGGGCACCGGAGTGATGTGGCGTCTGGTCAGTTCGAACACCAACCGCCGCGGCCCCCAATACGGGCGCGACCGGCGCAGCTCCAACACCGCTGCCTCCACCGCCGCGCTCATCTGGTGCGGACACGACGCCGGCCGATGCGACCGATCAACCAAGCCCTCCAGGCCCTCGGCCTCATAGCGGGCCAGCCAGGTGTGCAGCGTCTGCCGCGACACCCCCACTTTCGAGGCGACCTGCGAAATCGACAACCCATCGCTGATCACCGCCAATACAGCCTGATACCGCTGCTCAGCCACGCTCAACTCCCTCATCCAGGGAGTGTCAAGGATCAACCGA